>NZ_WNJX01000035.1:0-14012 GCF_010892375.1 Granulicatella sp. zg-84
GTCAATAATTTTTTTGTATAATAATCCATGAGAAATACCTCCTTGTTTAATTGTGGTGATTTAATCATACAGGTATTTCTCTTTTTTTGTCCACTTTTATATACAAAATCGTGTTGGTGGATTATTCCCACCAACACGATTTATTATAGAGCCGTTATTTATTAAGATGTGTTTGGCAAAAATAGACTATATTTACTAGAAGATATATTGTTAAAATATTTTTTATCTATTTTTCATAAAGCTCTTTTTTATTTCATTATCAAGATAACAAGTCATTATTGTCATCATGATTACTGATAGAGTATAATGAATAAAACATAATAAAATAGTCAAATTGGAATGGTTATGAGCAAGTAAAAATGAATAGGGAGGTAAGTATGAAAAAAGATTATATTATGAAGAAAGAATATGTTACAAAAAAAGGGAATAATATAACCTTTACCATAAGAAAAACAACAACAGAAGAAAAACTAAAAACTTTAGTAGGTTTAACGGGTGTTGGATTGTTAATATGGTGGCTCTTTTTCGAATAATGAAATGAAAAATATACTGATTGTTATGAATATGATATAATGACTTTAAAAACGATTCAAAATATTAGTCGTAGAGAAGAAACTGAAAAAAGTCTTTTTGTTTATGGCTAAATACTTTTTGTATACAGAAGAAAGATTTAATAGTAATGAACGAAATATACACTGGTGTGAAAACGTTTTAAAACGTAATGAAAATAAAAAAGTGCCGGAACGGCACACAAATTTGTTAAAGGACAAAGCCTTATTTTAACTCGCTATGTTGTTTTGAATGGTTAAACAATGTTATTTTAACAGGTTTTGTTAAAAATGTAAAGCGTTTTACTTAAAAATAGGAGGGGTTTTATGGCAAAAAAATATTCAATAGGTTTAGATATTGGAGTAGGTTCTGTCGGTTATGCTGTTGTGACGGATAATTATAAAGTACCTTTTAAAAGAATAAAAGTTTTAGGGAATACAGATAAGAAGTATGTGAAAAAAAGTTTGATGGGTTCTTCTTTATTTGAACCGGCTGAAACAGCAGCAGAAAGAAGAATACATCGAACAACAAGACGTAGATATAACAGACGTCGTAACCGTTTGTTGTATTTACAAGATATTTTTTCGGAAGAGATGATGAAAGTAGATAAAAACTTTTTTTATCGTTTAAGTGAAAGTTTTTTGCAAGAAGATGATAAAAAATTATCGGAATCTAAATATCCGATTTTTGCAACATTGGAAGAAGAAATCAGCTATCACAATACATTTAAAACTATTTATCATCTTAGAGAGTATTTAGCTAATACGAATGACAAAGCAGACTTACGCCTTGTTTATTTAGCAATTGCACATATTCTGAAATACCGTGGACATTTTCTTATTGAAGGTTCACTTGATGTATCTAATATAACCGTTAAAGAGAATTTTGAAGTATTTTTATTAGAGTACGAAGAACATTTTGGAAGTTTAAATAAAATAAATGAGCATTTATATGAAGAGGAATTGACACGTAAACTCAGACAAAGTAAAAAAGTAGAGAATATTATGAAACTTTTTCCAGATGAGTTGTCAAAAAGTGCTTTGAAATATTTTGTTAAGTTGATTATTGGTAATAAAGTAGATTTTAAAACAGTATTCAAACTAACAGAAAAATTTGACCTACAATTTTCAAGTGAAACTTATGAAGAAGAAGTAGAAGCTCTTTTAGCAATTATTGGTTTAGAGTATGAGCCTTTATTTGAGTATGCTAAAAAAGTTTATGAGTCGATATTATTATTTGATATTTTAAGAGATAGTCCCTTAGATTCTAATGCACCGCTATCTTCTAGTATGGTTGTGAAGTATCATGAACACCATCAAGACTTAAAAGATTTAAAACAGTTCTTTAAATTATATCTTCCTGATAAATATGGTGTGATGTTCAAAGATAAAAGTCAACAAGGATATGCAGGATATATTTCTGGTGAACATAAAAAAGTTGGTTCCACATTTACATCTACGGCTAAACCTGTTTCTCAAGAAGCCTTTTATAATTTTACAAAAGCTCTCATTGGGAAAATTCCAGAGGGGCAGATATTTATTGATAAAATAGAAAGTCAAACATTCCTTAATAAGCAACGGACTTATGCCAATGGGGTTATTCCTTATCAAATTCATTTAAGAGAGTTAGAGGCTATTTTAGAAAGTCAAGGAAAGCATTATCCATTTTTGAAAGACAACGCCGACAAAATCAAACAAATATTAACGTTTAGAATCCCTTACTATGTAGGCCCTCTAGCAAATGGACAAAGTGAGTTTGCTTGGTTGTCTAGAAAATCAAACGAACCTATTCGTCCTTGGAATTTTGAAGAAATTGTCAATGAAGAAGAATCTGCGAAACGATTTATTGAAAAAATGACACTATTTGATACATATTTACCTGATTGCCGTGTTTTACCTAAACATAGTTTAATTTATGAAAAATATATGGTATTTAATGAATTAACAAAAGTTAGATTCCAATTTAATGGAGGTCAATGGACTTACTTATCGACACAAGACAAACAGAAAATATTTGATGCATTATTTAAAAAATATAGAAAAGTCACTTATAAACAGTTGATTCGTTTTATGGAAAATGAATTGCAGTTTTATGATTTTAAATTGAAAAATGTACAAAATGATGCAGCGTTTAATGCATCGTATGGTACATATATAGACTTGTTAAAAGTTTTTTCTAAAGATTTTTTAGATGATGTGAAAAATGAAGAACTTATTGAAAATGTGATTCATATTTTAACTATTTTTGATGATCGAAAAATGATTGAAAAACAGTTATTTGATTTAGGTATACTTGATGATGCGATAATTAAAAAATTATCTCGTAAGAAATTTACTGGGTGGGGACGTTTGTCAAAAACATTATTACATGGGATACGAAATAAAGAAAACGGAAAAACGATTTTAGATTATTTGATAGATGATGAATTAAATAATCGTAATTTCATGCAGTTAATCCGTGATGCATCATTGTCATTTAAAGAGGAAATTGAAAAAGCACAAGTACAACAATTAGAGTTAGATAATAATGAAGAACTTGTTGCCTCTCTTTCAGGTAGTCCAGCAATTAAGAAAGGTATTTTACAAAGTCTTAAAATTGTTGATGAAATTATTCGTGTTATGGGAAATCAATTACCAGAAAATATTGTGATTGAAATGGCAAAAGAGCATCAAACAACGAAAAAAGGAAAAGATAATTCAAAAAAAAGATATGAAACGATTGAAAAAGGTCTGAATGATTTAGGAAGTGAGTTATTAAAACAAGAGCCTGTTTTGGATAATCAATTATTACAAAAAGAGAAACTATTTTTATATTATTTGCAAAATGGAAAAGATTTATACACTGGTAAGGATTTAGACATAAACTTTTTATCACAGTACCATGTTGATCATATTGTGCCAAGAAGTTTTATTAAAGATGATTCAGTTGATAATAAAGTATTAACTTCAGCTAAAGAAAATGCTAAAAAAACAAATGAGGTACTTGATTTAGACATCGTGAGAAAAGAAAGTTTGTTTTGGAAAAAATTGCATGAAGTAGGTTTAATAAGTGATAAAAAATTAAGTCGTTTAATGAAGCAGGAATTGACAGTTGAAGATAAAATGCGATTTATTCAACGACAAATTGTGGAAACACGTCAAATTACAAAACACGTTGCGCGTTTATTAGATGATAAATTTAATAAAGAGATAGATAATGACGGTAGAAAAATAAGACGCGTAAAAGTGATGACGGTTCACGCTAATATTGTTTCTCGTTTTAGACGAGAATTAAAGTTGTATAAGTTAAGAGAAGTTAATCCATATCATCACGCTCATGATGCTTACTTATTAACAGTAGTAGCCGATGTATTGTTGAAACTTTATCCTCAAATGGAAAAAGAATTGGTATATGGCAGTTATATCAAACACGGTACTTTTGACCAAAATGGAATGAAAGCAACTCAAAGACATGCAATGTATGATAAAATCCTCTCCTTTATGCAGAAAGAAAGACTTGTGGATACATTAACTGGTGAAGTTGTTTGGGATAAGGAACGTATGAAAGAGAAGTTAGGGCATGTGATATATAGCATGCCGGTAACAGTGACGAAAAAAACGGAGATTCAAACTGGAAGGTTGTATAAAGAATCAAATAAGCCGGCGGGATATAACAATAAGTTGATTGATAGAAAACAACATTTAAATGCTGCGAGATACGGTGGTTTTATTGAGCCTACAGAAGCCTATGCTGTTTTTGTGAAGTATGTGGATCAATCTAAAAAGAAACCAAAAGAATTGTCTGAAATGATTAGTATTAAATTACTTGATAGATCAGAGTTTGAAAAAGATGAAAGAGCCTATTTAATGTCTTTAGGTTTTAATAATATTAAAACGTGGTTTATTTTGCCTAAATATAGTTTATTTGAATTTGAGAATGGTGTACGTCGATTGCTATCTAGTGTGGATGAATTGCACAAAGGCAACTATTTTCGTTTAGATTATCAACTAACAGAATTGTTGTATCATGCTAAAAAATTAAGTAGTCCTGTCGTTGATAGTGAAGATACATATAGTTTGGGAAAAAATAGACAGCTGTTTGATGTATTATTTGAACGAGTGGTAGAATTTAATCAATATATTTTAGCAGATAAAGTAGTTAATGAGTTAAAATGTTTATACGAAGAAAATAAAAATAGCGATATTGAAACGATTGCGAAATCTTTTGTAAACTTACTGACATTTACGTCGTTTGGAGCACCTACTGCTTTTACATTTTTCGATAAAAGTATCAAAAGATTCAGATATAAATCTACAACAAAATGTAAGACTGCAATACTGATTCATCAATCTGTTACAGGTTTATACGAAACACGTATTGATTTAGGAGCATTGTAATGGGATGGCGAACAGTTGTTGTCAATACACACTCGAAACTAGCGTATAAAAATAATCATTTAGTCTTTAAAGATGCCTATAAAACAGAAATGATTCATTTATCTGAAATTGATATTCTATTACTTGAAACAACGGACATACTGTTGACAACTATGTTAATTAAACGATTAGTCGATGAGAATATTCTTGTCATTTTCTGTGATGATAAACGATTACCAACAGCTCATTTAGTACCATTTTATGCAAAGCACGATTCTAGTTTACAGTTGTCCAAACAAGTAATGTGGGAACAAGATGTGAAAGCACGTGTTTGGACAAAAATTATTTCTCAAAAAATATTGAATCAGTTTCTTTTACTAAATGACTTTGGTTTTTGTGAAAAAGCGAATCATGTTTTAAAGTTACTAGATGAATTAGAATTGTATGACCCTACAAATAGAGAAGGGCATGTGGCTAGATTTTATTTTAATACACTATTTGGCTATTCGTTTACTCGTGATGATAATAATGATATAAATGCGGCTTTAGACTATGGATATACGTTATTGTTGAGTATGTTTTCTCGCGAGATTGTTGTCTGTGGGTGCATGACACAATTTGGGTTAAAACATGCTAATCAGTTTAATCATTTTAATTTGGCGAGTGATATCATGGAGCCGTTTAGACCGATTATTGATAGAATTGTCTATGAAAATAAAGACAGACCTTTTCAAGATATTAAGCGACATTTATTTTCTATTTTTTCGGATACATTTGAATACAATAATAAGGAAATGTATTTAACGAATATTGTTAAAGAATATACAAAAAAGGTCATTAAAGCATTAAGCAATGGAGGAGAAGGAGTTCCTGTGTTTAGGATATGAGTTATCGGTATATGCGTATGATTTTAATGTTTGATATGCCAACAGAAACAGCTGACGAAAGAAAAGCATATCGTAAGTTTAGGAAATTTTTGATTGATGAAGGATTTATTATGCATCAATTTTCAGTATATAGTAAATTATTGTTAAATCATTCAGCTAGTACAGCAATGATTGCAAGATTGAATGAGAATAATCCAAAAGAAGGAAATATCACTATTTTAACCGTAACAGAAAAGCAATTTTCTAAAATGATTTATTTATGCGGTGAAAGAGATGTTTCTGTTGCTCATTCGGATTCTAGGCTAATTGTATTGGGAGAGGAAATATAATGATGAAATTAAACTTTCCTTTAATTGATGAACCCATCACATTGGATAAGTGCACTATTTTAGTATTAGAAACACAATCGGTTTTTGCTGATTTTATAAAAAATCTATACGCTTATACTGGAGAACAAGGCATTGTAATTTATGACACCATTGATACAATAAATCCATCTGAACTGGTTTGTATCACTGATATTTTAGGTTATGATATAAATTCTCCTACTGTCATAAAATCGGTATATCACGATTTAGAACAGCAGTTAAATGATAAACCTGATGTCAAAACAAAAATAGAAAAATTAGTATCGAACATAACAGAATTACTTATATTTGAATGTTTAGAAAATGAATTAGACTTAACTTATGACACAATTACCATTTTAGAGTTGATAAAAGCCTTAGGAGTTATCATTGAAACGACAAGTGATAGTGTATTTGAAAAATGTTTGGAAATTTTACAAGTATTTAAGTATATGAAGAAGAAAAAAGTACTTATTTTCATAAATACGTGTGTCTACTTATCAAAAGAAGATATGAACGTTCTAAAAGAGTATATTGAATTACAAAATATTTATGTTCTTTTTGTAGAGCCACGAAAAGTATATGATTTTTCACAGTATACTTTGGATAATGATTATTTTTTAATCTATGAAGAAAACAAATGATTGCCATGAAGTAACAAAATGTACTCAATAAGTGACAATAAACTATCGGGAAAATAATTTCCGATAGTTTATTGTGACGTTTGTAATGCCGCATTATGATATAATTGTAAAAATAGAAGATGCATATTATTAAAAAATTTATAATGATAATAATATTTATTATAACTATTTTGGAAGTTTGAAAAATAAAAAACAACCACGAAAACAATCGAAGCAAGGCAAGCGTAAGAAAGTTAAGTAGTTGTTTACAAGGAAAAGAGAGCGAAAGCTCTCGGCTCCTTGTGAATAGTATAACATGTTAAAAGAGAAAATGAAATACATACTCATATATTTTGTTGTTTATTTGGTACACAAATGGATAGAAAGAGATGATGAAGAATAATGACAGAAAAAAGAAAAGGATATACGGACCCAAAACTACAAGCAGAAGCTAATAAAAGATGGTCAGAAAAAAATAAAGAGTATAGAGCTTATTTAACAAGTCGTTCAAGTGCTAGGGGTTTCATTAGAAATAAAGCAACACAAGAAGATTTAAACGAATTAAAGATACTTATACAAGAACGAGAAGAACAATTAAAATATACAGAATAGGAGGAAACTACAAAAAAGCCTTTTACAATAACGAATAAAGCGACAATGATGATACTACTTATAATTGAAATCATCAAAATTTTACTCGAAATAGTAAAAGAACTTTCGAAAAAATAGAACCGCTAAGGGCCTCGGCTCTTAGTTGTATCTTACTTATAAAATATCATGAAAAATACAAATATTATTATGGATTGCGATTATTTTGAATATCGTTCTTATTTTATTGCAGATTAGACGACTTATATAATGACGGAAAAAACTCAAAAATATCGTAGTTTTATAAGAAAAATTATATTATTTTAACGTTAATAATATGAATGTGTTATAATCAAAATAAAAGGCCATTCAAAACTGAAGTTTTGCTAGAACGAGCAGTTTGAGGATAAACCGGCGAACAAAATTTTGAGTTTTAGAGCTGTGTTGTTTTGAATGGTTATAAAACTTAAGTCGTAACCTAACCCCCCTACTTTGTGTTTTAGAGCTGTGTTGTTTTGAATGGTTATAAAACAATAAATATTGCTTATATTTCTTTGCGTGCGTTTTAGAGCTGTGTTGTTTTGAATGGTTATAAAACTCTTTAGAAGAGTATAGGAGGTTTAACACAGTTTTAGAGCTGTGTTGTTTTGAATGGTTATAAAACACATGACGCTATCAATCCTAGTCATTATAAGTTTTAGAGCTGTGTTGTTTTGAATGGTTATAAAACGTTATTTGTTTACAAGACAAGTTTGCCAAGTTTTAGAGTTGTGTTGTTTTGAATGGTTATAAAACAAAACGTGTAAAGCGACCTATTGAAAACCGGTTTTAGAGCTGTGTTGTTTTGAATGGTTATAAAACAAGTTGTGGTGATTGGGTAATGAAATATTTGTTTTAGAGCTGTGCTGTTTTGAATGGTTCAAAAAGAAAAAAAGACACACTATAAACGTTAATTCGACAGCGTTTCAAAGGCGTGCCTTTTTTTGTACACAAATGATTTTATCGATAAATATGATTTATTACAGAATCTATATTTACCAACGATATTTTTGTTGTCTATTAGATATGTTTTATTACTCCCCATGTGATTATTTTTCTTAGATATGGTACAATAAATACAGATATACATAAAGGTCGTTATAAGATGAAAAAACCAAAAATATTTGATATGTGTTTTTCTGTCATTCATGATGCCTATGTTAAAAAGGCAGTGCGTAAACAGAGGACGAAAGAGGAAGTAGATACAATTATTTGTTGGTTAACGGGTTATTCTGTCGAAAATTTGCATATGCTGAGTAGGTCTGAACACATCACGTTAGAGCAGTTTTTTAATCAAGCACCACATATCAATGAGCATGCTGATTTAATTACAGGGACAATTTGTGGTGTGAGAATTGAAGAAATTGAAGATGATATGATGAAGAAAATTCGTTGGCTAGATAAATTGATTGATGAACTTGCTAAAGGAAAAGCAATAGATAAGATTTTAAAATAATAGTATAGAGGTGGACGTATGGCGAATAATCCAAAAGCGTTGGTAGAATGTAATAAAGAAATTAAAAAGTTTGAACAAGTGATGAAAGAGCCGATTAAAAAAAGAAGTTCTGTTTACTATACAGGTGTCGATTTAGGAACAGCATGTATTGTGTTAGCTGTATTAGATGAAAATCATGAACCAATAGCAGGTGCTTATGAGTATGCAAAAGTGGTAAAAGATGGTATGGTTACTGATTATGTTGGTGCCGTGCGAATTGTAAAAAAATTAAAAGCACAGTTAGAGGATGAATTAGGTGTTGAGTTACTTTATGCAGCAGCAGCAATTCCTCCTGGAACACATGCTTTAGATTCAGGCGCGATTAAAAATGTTGTACAAGCAGCAGGTTTTGAATTGACGAATTTATTAGATGAACCTACTGCAGCCAATCAAGTGATGCATATTAAAGATGGAGCTATTGTAGATGTTGGGGGAGGTACAACAGGTATTTCTATTTTACAAAACGGACAAGTTGTGAGTGTTGCAGATGAACCAACGGGTGGGACGCATTTTTCTCTTGTGCTCGCAGGAGCTTATAAAATGTCATTTGATGAGGCGGAACTTTTTAAACGTAAAAAGAAAAACCATGTTGAAGTTTTAACGGTTGTGAAACCAGTTGTTGAAAAAGTGGCATCCATTATACAAGAATATATACAAGATTATAAAGTAGATGAGATATATTTAGTAGGTGGAACATGTTGTTTAACAGGCATTGAACAAATTGTTGAACAAAGAACAGGGATTAAAACGTATGTTCCTAAAAATCCAATGTTTGTCACACCATTAGGTATTGCCAAAAGTTGTACGAATAAACCTTTAGATATTTAAATAAATAGTGTTTATATCAAATCGTGTTGGTGGATTACTCTCCCCCAACACGATTTATGATAGAGATTATATAAACTGAGTGAATGGGTCATATATCCATTCACTTTTTTTGTTGTGTCATAAATAATTGCTTGCTTTCTAAGTGTATTAACTATATAATACACTTAACAAATGTATTAAACGATTGATACACTAAATAAAAAGGAGGTGTTGGTATGGAACCTTTTGATAAGCGTATACCGGTTTATGAACAAGTTATTAAGCGTATGAAAAAAGATATTATTACTGGAAAATATCATGCTGGAGAAGCGATACCGTCAAGAAGGGAGTTGGCTCAGATGTATCAAATCAATCCAAATACGGTGCAACGTGCATATAAAGAAATGGAAGAAATCGGGCTTATCTATACAGATAAAAATGTATTAAGTCGAGTGACAAATGATGAACACTATTTAAAAAATTTAAAATCAACTATTTTAAATGAGGCATTAGATAAGTTTTTTGATGATATTGCATTTATGGGGTTGCACGAAAACCAGTTGATAGAATATATTCATCGCTATTATGAACAGAAAGAGGGTGCTTTAGATGCTAGAAGTGAATAATGTGTACCAATCCTATGGAAGTAAAAAGATTTTAAAAGGTATGAGTTTTACGGTGAAAAAAGGAGAAGTAACTTGCTTAATTGGTATTAACGGTTCTGGTAAATCAACAACAATGAATGCGATTATGGGGTTAATACCAATAAAAAAAGGAACGATTACCATTGATCATGAACCAATCAAACATAAAATGTATGACCATATTATCTATATTCCAGATCAGTTAGCAATGTATCCCGAGTATACATTGAAACAAGCGATTGCCTTTATGCAAGATTTTTATGACTGGAATAAGGAAAAAGAAGATAAGTTACTGACATTGTTTAAATTGAAAAAAGAAGAGAAGTTAAATCGTTTGTCAAAAGGGAATAAAGCAAAAGCCAATTTATTATTAGGCTTATGTGTCGAATCAGATTATGTGTTATTAGATGAGCCTTTTTCAGGTATTGATATTTTTACGAAAGAACAAATTTTACGTGTTTTCTCAAGTGACTTGATTGAAGATAAGGGTATTTTATTAACCACACATGAGATTAATGATGTGGAAACACTGGTAGATAAAGTTTTACTCATGGAAGACGGAAGAATTATTCGTGAGTTTTATGCAGAAACGATGCGAGAACAAGAAGGCAAATCCATTATAGATGTCATGAGAGAGGTGTATGTATCATGAAGATGTTTTTAAATCTATTGACAGTTGAATTAAAGCGATTATCAAAATATGCCTTGTTTGGTGCATTTGGTTTGATTTTACTTCAAGGTATTAGCTTGAGTTTTGTTTTAAACGCTGAATTAAACAGACAGACGTTTATTAGTAATGCTGAAAAATTCCCGTATGAAACAATTATCAGTAGCGGTACATTGTATACGTGGAGTATTATGGTGTTCTCTATTGCTTTTTTTATTCTTGTACGACAAATATGGCATTGGGATTTTCATCGCAAAGGTAATATGGCCATTCGATTATTTACCTTGCCACAACACAGATTTGTGATTTATTTAGCCAAATTAGTTGCCATTTCATCTTTAGGTATTTTGTTTATAGGACTACAACTATGTTTAGATAATCTTTGGATTATTGTTGCTAATTTCTTTATTCCAAAAGCACAACAAGTAGAGATGAATGCTTTTTTAAATATGTATGCAAATTATAAAGATAGTATTACTAGTAGTCTTTATTATATCAATCCATGGTATATTGGACGAACCTTATTTATACCTTTTGCTTTTATTATCCATATTTTCTTTTTGGAAATACTAGCTCAATCTATTTCTTATTTACATGTTTTTATAAAATATACTGTTTTAGTCGGAGTTACAGTTGGTTTAATTGCCTTGTTTATCAGTAGTAGTATATATATTTATAAAAATTTAATAGGCTCTGAGTATTCGATTTTCCTTGTTGCATTAGGAATGATTATTGTCATCATCGAGATTTTATTATCGAATTATCTTTTATGTAAAAAAGTCATGATTAGGGGGTGAAAGTTGTGAAAAAATACAGTATCATTATTGTAGTTGTGATTTTAAATGTTTTGTCACTTGTTTGTTTATTTGGAAACTATACTTTTTCTAAAAGTCTTTTACCAAGTGTTAAAATCGAAACAATCAAAAAAGATGACAGTCAAGTAAAAAAAGTTGAACTAGTTGGAAGTTTTATGACAAATTACAGAGGAATGCCTTTTCGGTTGAATGATAAAGGCACATCACTCGATAATGAGGAAATAAATCCTCAAAAAAATATAATTAGTAAATATCAAAAAATTCCTATTTTAAATAGACCGAATATTGATTTTGTATCACAATCAACAGAAATAGGCGATTGGATTATTTTATTAGCAAATACAAATGATAATTTAAAAGGAAAACTTATTTCTAATTTATACGCCTATAATCAAAAGACAGAACAACTATTTGAAACGCCAATTAGTGACATTCCGATATTTGATGGTATTTTTGTCAAATCAAATGACAAGCTTTATTTTGTAGGTACTACATCCAATAAAGAAGATTCTTCTATAAAAATTTTAGAGATTTTATTAGAAGATACACAAATGATTGTAAAAACGATTAAAGAAAATCTTAAAGGAGTAGACTATCAGGGGTTTTCTGTTTTTCAATCTGATTCAACATTTAATGTTGTTTTTAGAAATAAAGGAAAGTTTTTTGTTTACCGTGTTTTAAAAGATGAATTAGTCGATTTGTCGAAAGAAATTTTTGATGACATATATGTTTCGGGGAATCCGTATACTATTTCAGATATATCCGTTGTAGCAGACAGAGTTTATTATAAAACACAAACAGAATTGAAAACATTTGATTTGAATACTAAAGAATATCAAACAATAAAAAAACTAGATACAAAGCAAATCTTATTCGATGATGAGTATATGTTTGAAGAAAAAGATTTGACAATAACGATTACCAATTTAAAAACGAATCACATTATTTATGAAGGTAAAATAACAGGTGATTTTAAAGGGTATGAATTAAGCATAAATAATATATATTTAAATGATAAAAGAGTTTCGTTCTTTCCAATAAGATAGTACGACAAAAAATTATTCACATTTATCGTTGAAAACACATGACTTTTCTTGACGACTATTTCTTTATTTAGTATACTACTAGTTGTGTAAAATAATGCAGCAAAATTAGAAGTACAGCGTCAACAGTTTTTCACGACTAAGTGTCATTGTGTAACCTGCGGCTGCTAAAGGTGAAGATGAAAAGAAAAACTGCACGTATACGGTCTAGTTAACTATTATTTTACTCCAAAACAATTTATTATTGGAGGAATTTTATTATGTCACGTTATACAGGTCCATCATGGAAATTATCTCGTCGTTTAGGTATTTCTTTAACAGAAACTGGTAAAGAATTACAACGTCGTCCATACGCACCAGGTCAACACGGTCCAAACAACCGTAAAAAATTATCAGAATATGGTTTACAATTACAAGAAAAACAAAAATTACGCCATATGTACGGTATGAGCGAACGCCAATTCGCAACTTTATTTAAAAAAGCTGGTAAAATCAAAGAAGGTAAACACGGTGTTAACTTCATGATTTTATTAGAACAACGTTTAGATAATGTTGTATACCGTTTAGGTTTAGCAACTACTCGTCGTCAAGCACGTCAATTAGTAAACCACGGTCATATCACAGTTGACGGCAAACGTGTAGATATTCCATCATACAGCGTATCTGTTGGTCAAGTAATCTCTGTTCGTGAAAAATCAAGAAATGTTGAAGTTATCAAAGTTGCTGCTGAAGGTATCTTTGGTCGCCCAGACTACGTTTCATTTGATGTAGAAACATTAACAGGTTCTTTAACACGTTTACCACAACGTGAAGAATTATCAGAAAACATTGACGAAGCATTGATCGTTGAATACTACAATAAATTAGGTTAATTTTAATAGTATATCACACTCACAAATCCCTTGTATCAAGGTTTTTGTGAGTGTGTTTTTTGTCATCTATGTAAAGTTTAAGATGAATCTTTCTAGTTTATAATACAAGTATAAGATGTTATAATAAGGGCTCTATAATAAATCGTGTTGGTGGGAATAATCCACCAACACGATTTTGTATATAAAAGTGGACAAAAAAAGAGAAATACCTGTATGATTAAATCACCACAATTAAACAAGGAGGTATTTCTCATGGATTATTATACAAAAAAATTATTGAC
>NZ_WNJX01000036.1:0-13494 GCF_010892375.1 Granulicatella sp. zg-84
GAAAAATGTATCGTGTACATTTCGGTGAGCCGTACATCACTTTGTGACTTAAAATAAAAAGATAGTGACGTAACATTTGTGACATCACTACTTTTTATGAGTCATCAACCCTATTTGACATAGAGCCACTAAAAAAGACTTTATATCAACTTATTGCAAATGTTGATATAAAGTCTTTTTACTAAATTTTTATAATTCTTCGCTTGTTGTTGGTCCAAAAATCATACCCATTGATTTTTCACCTAGATGTGTACCAATAACTGCACCAAATTCTACAATATTGAACGTTACTTGCGGGAATTGTTTTTCTAGTTCTTCTTTCCATTCTTGAGCAACATCTAAACGATTAGCATGATGAATGGTTGCTGTAAAAGGTACATCATATTGATTGACGTGGTCTTGAAATAATTCTGTAATACGAGAAATACCTTTTTTAAATGTTCTTATTTTTTCTGTTGGAACAATTTTACCGTCAATCGTTAAAATAGGTTTAATGTTTAACATCGAACCAATAACAGCTGAACCTGTTGATAAGCGTCCGCCTTTTTGTAAATGCATTAAATCGTCCACTAAGAAAAATGCGTTTTGTGCTGCAATCATCGTATTTAATTTTTCGATAATATTTTCTGGAGAAACATTTTCTCGTGCTAAACGAACCGCTTCTTTAACTAATTGCGCTTGAGCACCACAAGCACGTCTTGAGTCTACCGCATAAACAGTGAAGTTATCAAATTCTCCATTTAAACTTGCTACTGTTTGATACGTACCACTAATTTCTGAAGATAAATGAATGGAAATGACTGCATCATAATCTTTGGACAATTTTTCAAATAGTGCCATTGTTTGTCCAACAGATGGTTGAGAAGATTTTGGTAATTCTTTTGCACCACGTACTAAATCATAAAATTCACTTGGTTTAATCTCTTCTCCTTCCATATACGTTTTGTCTTTAAATGCAATGGATAGAGGTAAAACATAGATATTTAACGCTTCTATTTCATCTTTCGTCAAATAGGCAACACTATCTGTAACAACTGCAATATTCATGTTATGTACACTCCTTCTTTGTATTTTGTAAAATAAGTCATTAAACAGCAATTGGTGCTGTTATTTTTGCATGTTTTTGATAATTT
This sequence comes from Granulicatella sp. zg-84, assembly GCF_010892375.1. Lineage (NCBI taxonomy): Bacteria > Bacillati > Bacillota > Bacilli > Lactobacillales > Carnobacteriaceae > Granulicatella > Granulicatella sp. zg-84. The sequence goes on from NZ_WNJX01000036.1 coordinate 1,134, forward strand.
ATCAATGTAATATCTTCTTTTTGAATATCAAATAAAGAAAGATCTGGTTTATGCAATAATAATTTAGGTAAAGAATATGGTGTGCGAGTTAATTGCTCTTTTACTTGTTCTAAATGGTTTAAATAAATATGTGCATCTCCAATTGTATGCACAAATTCACCAACTTCTAATCCTACTTCATTCGCAATTAAATGTGTCAATAAGGCATAGCTGGCAATATTAAATGGAATACCTAAAAAAGCATCTCCACTACGTTGGTATAACTGACAACTTAATTGATTGTTAACAACATAAAATTGGAACATCGTATGACATGGTGGTAAAGCCATACTAGGTACTTCTTCTGGATTCCAAGCAGATACGATGATACGTCTTGAATCTGGATTTGTTTTCAAAGTATCGATTACTTGCTGAATTTGATCAATTTCATTACCGTCTGTTGTTTTCCAATGTCGCCATTGAACACCATAAATATTTCCTAAACTACCATGTTTTTGTGCAAATATATCGTCTTCTAAAATTTGTTGACAGTACTTTTGCATTTCTTGTTGATAGAGAGCATTAAATGCCTCGTCTACTAAACAACGTCTACCAAAATCGGTCATATCAGGTCCTGTGTAATCTGGACTTTCCACATAACGTTTAAAGCCCCACTCATCCCAAATATGATTATTATTTTCTAATAAATACTTCAAATTATTATCGCCATGTAAAAACCATAACAATTCACTTTTAATTAAACCAAATGGAACAGATTTAGTCGTGACTATTGGAAAGCCTTCTTGTAAATTAAAACGCATTTGATAACCAAAAATACTTTTTGTGCCTGTTCCTGTTCTATCAGATTTTTCGACACCTTCATCTACTATTTTTTGTAAAAAATCTAAATATTGTTTCATAGTATCCTTTCTATCGCTTACAAGACTACTCTATCTTCTAAACCTTCTAAGCGTGTACGATCATGTTTGTAAAACTCAACATCAACAATGTCTCCGTCCACAGATACAATCGCATACGTTCTTTCTTTAATTGGACCTCTTGAATGATTAAAACTACCTGGGTTAATACATGCAACCCCTTCTTCATCTTCTACTTTCAAGATATGCGTATGACCATATAAGGCAATGCGACATTTATTTTCATAAGCAGCATTGGCTAATTGAGCACGTGTAAAGCTAACAACATGCATGTGACCATGTGCCACAAAAATATTTTCATCTCCTGCTTTGACAATTTGATAGTTATCAAATGGTGCATAAAAATCATTATTTCCTTTCACAACACTATCACATAAAGACCATACTTCATGATTTTCATTTAACTCTGAATCACCACAATGAATGATATAATCTACTTTATCTCTATAATAACGTAATAATTCTAACATTTCTTCTTCGATACCATGACTATCACTAATCACTAAAATTTTCATGATAAAACCTCCTGAGGTAATATTGATAATAAGTGTTGAATGGCTTTTTTACGATGACTAATTTTATTTTTTTCTTCTGGTGTCATCTCAGCTGTTGTTTTGCCATATTCTTCTATATAAAATAATGGATCGTATCCAAACCCATTTTCGCCTTTTGGCACTGTTAAAATTTCTCCTCGCACATTTCCTGATGCGACAATAGATTGTTCATTCGGTCTTGCAAGAACCAAGGTGCAGTGAAATGTTGCTGTTCTTTGTTCTTTAGGAACACCTGCTAATTCTGACAATAATTTTGCATTATTGGCTGTATCACTTTTTGGTTCTCCAGCATATCTTGCTGAATAAACCCCTGGTTCACCATGCAAAGCATCCACCATTAGTCCAGAATCATCTGCAATAACCATAACATTTAGACGTTGTGCAATACTTTCTGCTTTTAAACGTGCATTTTCTTCAAAGGTTGTCCCCGTTTCTTCAATATCCTCAATATCTGGATAGTCTAAAAGCGTTTTGACAGAATAACCTTTTTCACCAAAAATTTGTTCAAACTCTCTAGCCTTTCCTTTATTTTTAGTGGCAATCAGTAAAACTTTTTCCATTTGTGTCACCTTCTGATACTTTTCTAAAGAGATAACCTCTACATCTAATTCGGGCATATCTAGCCATTGTTTTGCTACTTTTTCAAATTGTTCTTTATTTCCGGTTGTAAAGAAACGATGATGTTTTTCACCTTCATGTGTAGAAGCAATATCAAAATAATCCAACAACATACTCACATCCGTAATTGTTTCAACACCAGAATCAATGAGTGTGACGTGCTCACCCATAGCATTTTGTATATGCTCTTTTAAAAGCGGGTAATGGGTACAACCTAAAATAAGTGTATCCAAATGATGCTCCTTTAAAGTGTTTAATGTTTCCAAAACCGTTTCTTGTGCATCTGTTGTGTTCATTTTGTTCTCTTCAACTAATCCAACAAATTTTGGACAGGGTAAATTAAACACATGAATAGATTGTTTTTTATTTTTTAATGTACGTTCATACACACCGGATTGAATAGTACCTGTTGTTCCAATAACCCCAATTCGTTTATTTTTACTTTTAGAAATAGCTGCACGGCTGCCTGGGTCAATCACGCCAATAACCGGAATGGAGAGCTTTTGTTTTATCTCTGGCAATACGGCTGCTGTCGCTGTATTACAGGCAATGACAAGCAATTTAATATTTTTTTCTAGTAAAAAATGAACCATTTCCCAAGTGAATTGGCGTACTTCCTCTGGAGTACGAGGACCGTATGGACATCTAGCAGAATCACCTAAATAATAAATGGTTTCATTAGGTAGTTGATTTAAAGATTCTTTTACAACGGTTAATCCACCAACACCTGAATCAATGAAACCTATTGGTTGCTTATTCATCACTTTCCGTCTCCTCTAAACCATCTGCGATAAATTGTGCAAGCCATGCCATAATAGGTAATGCAACTGCAACAACTTGTAAAGCAGCTAGTATTTTTCCAATTTTTTTTCATTTTTTTCACCCCAATTACAGTACATTATACAATATTTTTTTTTTTTTGCTTATTTATTTACTTAAAAAATGATTTGCGTTTGTTGGTAGAGAAAATCTCGATATCTTTTTAATTGTGTTTACCATATTTTATTACAATAAAATATGAAAAGTTTTCTTTAGATAATGTCTTTAAACATATAATAATATTTCTTAAGGTTGGAATATTCTTTCTACCAATATCATTACAAAAAAGAGAGAACGTCCTCGCTCTCTCTTTTTATCTTTTATGACAGCATAAATTTATCGACGTTTTCCTTTACCACTACCACCAAGTAAGCTACCAAAAATACCTCTTGCCAATTCACGACCAACTGTTCTAACTGCTGTATTGATGAAAGAATCTGTTGCTTTATCAAAAACAGATTTAGGTTGACTTTTCGCCAGTTTTGCCTGTTCTTTTTCATAAGCAATTCGCTCTTTTTCAGCAGCTATTCTTTCTTTTTCTGCTTGTTTTTCTTGTTCTAGTCGTTCTTGTTCAGCTTGTTCTTGTTCATATTTAGCAGCAAGTACTTCATAGGCAGATTCTCTATCAACAGCATCTCTATATTTATACTCCATTGGTGATTGATTGATAATGGCTTGCTGTTTCATTGGATCAAGTGTTTGAAAACTACTTTTCGGTGGACAAATATACGCTCTTTCGACAATACTTGGTTGTGCATTTTCATTTAAAAATGACACAAGTGCTTCTCCAACTTCGAGTTGTGTAATGACTTCTGACACATTTAGTTCAGGATTTTGTCTAAATGTATCTGCTGCAACTTTAACAGCTTTTAATTCTTTTGGTGTATAGGCACGCAATGCATGCTGTACTCTATTTCCTAATTGTGCTAGTACTGTTTCTGGCAAATCAATAGGATTTTGTGTAATAAAATAAATACCCACACCTTTTGAACGAATAAGTCTAACTACTTGTTCAATTTTATCAACAAATACTTTTGGTGCATCTTCAAATAATAAATGCGCTTCATCAAAGAAAAAGACAAATTTAGGTTTTTCTAAGTCACCAACTTCTGGCAATGTTTCATATAATTCAGATAATAACCATAATAAAAATGTGGCATATAGAGTTGGTGATTGGAATAATTTATTAGCTGATAATATATTGATAATACCTCTACCTTGCTCATCTGTTTGCATAAAATCAGATAAGAATAGAGCAGGTTCACCAAAAAATAAATCACCACCCTGCTGTTCTAAAACAAGTAAACTTCTTTGGATAGCTCCAACGGATTGTTTTGTAATATTTCCATATTGTGATGTGTAGTCCGACGCATGATCTGCAACATCTTTCAACATCGCTTGTAAATCTTTTAAATCAACTAATAATAAACCATTATCATCAGCAATTTTAAAAACGATATTTAAAATACCTGTTTGTGTATCATTTAAACTTAACAAACGAGCAAGCATCAATGGTCCCATTTCAGAAATGGTAGCACGTACTGGATGTCCTTGTTCGCCAAATACATCCCATAATCGTACTGGAAATGCAGATGGTTCATAATCTGTAATGCCTAATAATTCTAATCGTTTTTGTAATTTTTCTGTGACTTCTCCTGCTTGTGCTAAGCTAGATAAATCACCTTTTATATCTGCTAAAAAGACTGGAACACCTGATAAACTAAGTTGTTCTGCCAACACTTTTAATGTAACCGTTTTCCCTGTACCTGTCGCTCCTGCAATTAGTCCATGACGATTTAACATAGATAAATTCATCAATGGCGCTTGTTTTCCATTTGCAATTTGAATTGTTGTCATTTTTTATCTCCTTTTCCGTTATATCATCAAACAAAATATCACACGCTTATCATAACGATTTGCGTGTGATATAGCAAGTAAAAATTACATTTCATCAGGAGATTCAATACCTAATAGTCTTAAACCTTCTTTTAAAACATCTGCAACAGCTTGTACTAAAACTAATCTTGAATATTTTTGTGCATCATTAGCTAATACAGTACTATTTGCATAGTATTTATTAAAGCTTTGCGCTAAATGAATGACATATTTTGAAATGACAGATGGTTCGAATACTTTTGCAGCACGCTCGATAACATTTGGAAATTCTCTTAATATTTTAATGACATCCCATGCATAATCGTCTGTTAGTGAAATATCTGTTTTATCCACAGTTTCCATTTTCGATTTTCTCAAAATACTTAATGCACGTACACGAGAATATTGTACATAAGGACCTGTTTCACCTTCAAATTGAACAATTTCATCAAGATTAAAATTAAAACTATTCATACGGTCAGCTTTCAAGTCATGGAATACAACTGCACCCACACCTACTTGAGTAGAAACTTTTTCTTTATTTTCTAAGTTTGGATTTTTTAATTTAATTTGTTCTAAAGCTAATGCTGAAGCATCTTTTAATACATCTTCTAATAAGATAATTTCACCTTTACGCGTTGACATTTTACGTCCATTTATCGTAATCAATCCAAATGCAACGTGAATCATATCATCAGACCACTCATTACCCATTTTTTTCAAAACAGCTTTTAATTGTTTGAAGTGATTTGATTGTTCATTTCCTACAACATAAATATTTTTTACAAAATCAAATGTGCGTTTACGGTAGTATGCTGTGGCAATATCACGTGTTAAGTACAATGTTGCACCGTCTGATTTTTTGATTAAAGCTGGCGGCAGCTCTTCATCATCTAAACGAACGATTGTTGCGCCATTATCTGTTTCAGAAATACCATTATTTTCTAAAAATGCAATATGTTCATCCATTTTATCATTATAAAAAGCCTCACCCATATAATGATCAAAATGAACACCTAACATATCGTATACTTTTTCAAATTCTTTAATGGACTCATCTTTGAACCATTGCCATAATGCAATCATTTCTGCATCGCCATCTTCAAGTTTTTTAAAGACCGCACGTGCTTCATCTTCTAATTCAGGATGCTCCTCTGCTTGAGTGTGAAACTCTACATATAATTTCACTAATTCATTTACAGGATCTTTTTTAACTGTTTCTTCGTTCCCCCATAATTTATAGGCTACAATCAATTTTCCAAATTGTGTTCCCCAGTCACCTAAGTGATTGATATTAATAACATTATAACCAATTTTTTTATAAATATTGGATAAAGATGCTCCAATTACCGTAGAACGTAAATGTCCCATAGACATTGGTTTTGCAATATTTGGCGAAGACATATCTACTATAACATTTTCTTTGTGTCCTAAATTCAAATCTCCAAAGTGTTCTTTCTTTTCTTGAATATCACTTAAAATTTCTTTAGACACTAAACTTTTCGATAAGAAGATATTAACATAAGGCCCCACTGCTTCACATTTTTCAATGTAATCATTTTTTACATTTCCTGCAATATCTTGTGCAATTTGTTGAGGTGCTTTTCTTAATACTTTTGCCAAAGTAAAACACGGAAAAGCAATATCTCCTAAATGTGCATATTTAGGGGTTTCTAATAATTGATAAATATCATCTTGAGATAATTGTTCATTTAATGCTGTTTGTAATACTTGTGCAATAATTAATTTATAATCTAACATATTTTTCTCCTTTACTGTTAAACTGAGTACATAAACAAAAAATCTCTATTAAACATTACTGTTTAATAGAGACGAATTAAATCCGTGGTACCACTCTAGTTGGAATATATATTCCCACTCTTTTATCATGTAACGTTTGATAAACGGACATTTACGTCTTCTCCAAAGTGCGCTTCCACATTGCGTTTACGTCGGCTTTCACCCTCCCGACTCGCTAGATTAAATCTTGCAATATGTACTCTCTTTTTCATTGAATATACATCATCATATCAAAAAAAAAAAGATACGTCTACTATTTTATAAATATTTTTAAATTCTAATTCAAAAAACAAGCACCCTTAATATCTAGAGTGCTTGTTTAAACATCATTTATTTACGTTCTCTTCTCTTGTATACAAATATTGCCATTCCGCAAAATAAAATTCCGAAATAAATAAAGAGATGTATTTCTTGTGTTCCCGTATTTGGTAATGTATTTGATACCTCAACATCTACACCTAAAACAAAATGACTAAAATGATTTGTTTCAAAAATAAGTTTACCATTTTCAACTTTCGTCTGTATTTTTTCTAATTGCCCATTCGATAGTACATGGTATAGTACAGCATTTTTTTCATGTTTATGTAAATCAATAGACACAATGCGGTTTTCTTTAATGTCAACTTTTTGTCCATTTTTTGTTAAATAAATATCGTAAACTGTTGCATGTTTTGGTTTTAATTTTTCTGCTATAACAGAATGATCTACTTTTTCAACATGGAGCATATCAGCATCAACATGCTCTTTAAACATAACACTAAACAAACGATTATCTGTATGTGCTTCAAAAATTTGTGATACCGTTGTTGTCGTATCTGTGGCACTGTGTGTCGGTGTTGGTAAGGTAGTCAATGTACTTGTTGTGACATCAGGTATCGGTGTTGGTTCTGCTGGTTTTTCATCATCTTTACCAATTCTAAAAGTTATTTTTTTCTTAGTAATATTTCCAGCAATATCCTCTACTTCAATATCTAATACGTGTCTACCTTTATCAGAAATTTCTGTATTTAGTGTATATGGTTTACCGTCCAATGTTATAGTGGTACGTGTCACTTTTATATTATCTGTTGTGTTAATCATTGGTGTGACTGAATGCTCAAAGACATCACCTGATTGGACAGTTGACTCAATCACAGGTGCTTGGTCATCTAGTTTCACTAAATAATTCAAGCCATGTTCATCGTTTGAATTATTGTTTACATCGACAGCTTTAATGTTTACAATATCTCCGTCTTGAACAGGTACTTGATAAGAGAAAGTACTTTTATTATTTCCTAATTCTCCTTCAATAGACGTTGATGCAACTGAATGTCCGTTTACATATAAACTCCACCCTGTACCATTGTCTTGTATTGTTCCTTGTAATTTTAAAATAGGTTCTTTGACGTATAACACACCTTCAATATCTTTTTCTGAATCTTTTTCTTCGACAAAATGCAAGTCTTTAAAAATAACATTTGGTGCAGCTTTATCAATGAACATTGAATAACCTCTGTCAAAAATGAGATTACCTTCTGCATCATACCCTTTGATATTAATAGTATTATATCCGTCTTTTACAATAGCTTTTGCCAAAATATCTGATCCTTTTGCATAAACACGTTCACCACCATTGATACTTGCGGAAAAACCTTCATTTGTTTTGATAGGAATTTCATATGTATATGTACCGTCTGATAAGCTGTATAATTTTGCATGGACAATAGATTCAACATTTAAAATCAAATAGTCGTGCATGGACACATAGAATAATTTTTCATCATCATCTGCATCTGTTAAAGAAGTATAGAAAAATTGCTGCGCTTTTCTTCCGGCTTTATCGACAGCTTCCACATAAATATCTTCTGGGAAATCACGTTTGTTTGCTGTAATTGTAAAATTCCCTTTTTCATCAACTTTTGCTTCTTTTTTATTTTCAGGTTTACTAAAGTTATCGCCTGTATAGTAATACACTTTAATATCTTTAGCAGCTGTTAAATTATCACTCACTTTTCCTGAAAGTGTAATGGTACCATCTTCAGCTGTTTTAATTAGTTGTTCATCTTCATCTTCCCATTCTGGTCGGATGTCTAAAGTTGGTTTTTCAAAGTCACGCAAAATTGATAATGTTGATGTACGTTGTTTACCGTCAGTCATAGTAATCGTGACTTTCAATGTATTTTCTCCGTCTTTTAACTGTTCTTTTAATTCAGCAGAAAATTGTTTGTCATTTTTTGTTAATTCTACTGCTTGTTCATTTAAAGTCATACTAATGTCTTTCACATGTTCAGAGATGCGACCCGTTAATGTTGTATTTCCTTTTTTCAATGATAAATCTTTAATATTATCTAAGTGAACGTCTTTAACGTGCAATTCTTTTTCATAATCTGCCGCATTTCCTGCTGTATCTGTGGCATGTATTTGCAATAAATTCACTGTTTCTAAATTCATGGATATATCTTTAATCATATATTCCGCTTCACTTATTTTTGTAACATCTACATCTGCATAATCAATACTTGCTTTTATTTTTCCAATAGCCACATTGTCTTTTAGACGAATCACAATATCTTTTTTATCATCTTCTTTATCAACAATATCAACGTCCATCGTTGGTTTTGTATTGTCAATTTTTACTGGTAAATATGTCGTTTGCCAATTTCCGTTTTCTTTATTTCTAGCTCTTAGGCGATAATAATATTGTCCCTCTGGAGCACGTTCAAATTCACCTGTTTTAGTATTATAAATTTTTCCGTCCCATTTAAATTGAAGCAACGGTGACTGCATTTCTTTTTTATACCAATCTTCAAATAAATAATCTGCATAAATAAGTCTTTGTAAATATTTCCCAACTTTTATTTGTCTTAAAGGCTCTGCTTGATCATCTTTACTTGTCACGATAGCTACTTCATAATCTAAAATATCACGCAAAACAGCAACACGTGGTGCGATTTGTTTCACTGTATCTGCATCTGAATTTGTTGTGAAAGCAATATTTTTAGGATTGATACCTTCTTCAAAATCAGATTTGCCAATTTCTTCATATTCTTCTGAATTCAAATTAGTATTTCCCATAACAGTGGTTAATTTTACTTTTGAATTGGCTTCCCAAGCAGGAGCATCAATTAAAGGCTCTTTCCCCCAATCACCAACAAATCCCATATAAGGAATACTTAATGATGGTTGTCCTTCAGTTTCAGAGATGAAATATAAATACCCTTCAACAAATTGATCTTTTGCATTTCCTGTATTTAATGTCGCTGTAATTTCTTTTGTTTCTCCTGGTTGTAAAGTAATGCTCTGTACACTTGTTTGAATAGATGCTCCGTCTACTTTTTTAGCATGTACTTCATTGATTTTAACTGGTGTTTCTTCTTGCATTTTATCAACTGATACAGTTCCACTTGTTAAGACATTTCCTTTTTGAACATGGAATGTTTGAGGTGTTTTCCCTATATTTTCTAGTTTAACCGTAAAAGTTGTCGTTTTTCCTATTTCTTTTAGTGCTGCTGCCCCTTTACCATTTGATGATACAATGACATTTGTTTCTAAAGCATTTTGAATTTGAATAATGCCTGCACCTTGTTGTCTAGGTGAAAACTCTAATCGTTCACCAATAGCATTATCGTCCATTAAGACACGTGCTGTATTCATGAACAATACTTTTACCAAATCCATTTTAGACCAGTTTTCTGGTAATGTTTTTTCTTTTAAGTACTGTAGTAACAATGTTGTCGCACCCGCAACATGAGGTGCTGCCATTGATGTCCCCGACATTAGCATATAGCTATTTTTATTTGCTGTGGAATAAATATCTTCTCCCGGTGCAAGTACATCTGGTTTTAATTCTAAATCAACTGTTGGTCCCCAACTTGAAAATCCTGAAGGAATTGAAACATCACGATATTTTTTATGAAAGACATCCATTGATAGTTTTAATGCCATATTAGGTGATGTTTTAATACGTTCTTGTAAATCAGCACCGTCTGAACCAGATACCCCAATCGCCCAACAGCCACTTGCTAATTCAAATGGTGCTAACTCTACTGGCACTTTATCCATATAATTATCTCGATTATGCCCAACATTATAACTAATTAAAATAATACCTGCTGGTTTTTTGCTAGATAATAAACTCATTTTTTCACGAATGGAATATTTTCCTCTTCTTACAATAACTATTTTATTCTCTAGTTCCTTTCCTCTTAATTCTTCCTCTGTCGCAAATCCAACATCAACAAAATCATAGGTATTATCAACAACTTTTGTTTTACCAATTTGTATATATGGATATGGTTTATCACCAATCGTCATTGCACTATATGTTAAATGTGTATTTTTGCTAGATCCAACACCTATCACATCTATATTAGCAGCAACTGATACAGTGGATGCTGTATCTACTGCATTTAAATCATTATTTGTTTTCTCGTCATAAGTCGTTGTTGCTGCTGAAGCACCAGAATTTCCTAATGCTGCTACAACAATGACGCCATGTTTTTTAGCATTTTCAATTGCTGTATAAAACGTATCTCCTTTTTTTCCAGTTCCTCTCAAACCAATACTTAAACTAATCACATCTGCACCTTTGTCTATGGCATCTTCCATAGCCGCATACGCAGCATCTTCACGAACAGCTCTATGTTTTCCTGTAAATACTTTATAAACAAGTAATTGAGCATTTGGTGCAATCCCGTCAATCCCTCTTTTAGCTTTCACATCTTCATCTGTTGCATTTGCCGCCAATATTCCGGCAATATGCATACCATGTGGTTCATCAACATCATCTAATAAATTATCATTTCCGTCCACATAATTATATCCATAAGGAATTTTTGCAGAATATTCATTATTATCAGATTTTTTTATATCTAAAATTTTAGGGACAACCCCCTCATCTAATCGCATATCTTTATGTTTTGTGTCGATACCCGAATCAATCGTTGCAATAACCATTCCCCTACCATCCACACGATATCGTGCATTGGCTTGTAATGCTTGTGTAAGTTGTCCTGCTGTTATCATATTTGGAATAACCGGTGCACAATCTTCGATTTTGTGAATATCAGCTATTTCTGATAATAATGTGATTTTATCTTTTGGAATATCTAATGATAAACCACTAAATATTTTTTTATATTGATACTTTATCTCAGCACCAGATATGGCATGAATCTGTTCGATAATTTTCTTTCTATTTTCTTCATCGAAAGAAACAATCACTCTAGATAAATGATTGACGGCATCACTTGATATCATTGATGTACCAAATGGCTCTTCTGCGTGTAATATATGATCACTCGAACATATACATAATATGGCACTTAATGCCATTGCTCCTAAGAAATGTTTTTTTCTCATATCTCTCTCCTTTTTAAAAAGTTATGTTTACGATTTATTGTATCAGGATATTTTCAATAAATCAAGTCAACTTACATAAAAAGTTAGGCGTGATTAACTTTGTGTTAGTTAGTAAAATCATAAGAATAAAATTTATTTTTTATTCAATCCATAAAAATAAATGTCACTTTTAAACCGACAAATAAAAAACGAAGTAACCGTATTGCGTTACTTCGTTTTTTGGCTGTATAATTTTTAGGGTTGATGGCATAAGCCAGCAACCCTAATTTTATGTAGACAAAAAGGCAATTTTCTCTTAAATTAAAAGTACGACCAAATAATAAGGAGAAATTGCCTATGTCTAATATAACAGAAATCTTACTACAATTAAAGGATAAAAACATCACATTTGATCATGAAAACATATCAGAGTGTGACATTCGACATAAAAAATCATTG
>NZ_WNJX01000037.1:0-13318 GCF_010892375.1 Granulicatella sp. zg-84
CATAAATAAAATTGAAATCAATTGATTTATCAATTTTACGTAGTAAATGGTCTTTTGGTACTAATTCGGACAATGTGTTTAATATGATTTCATCATTTGGGTGAGTTTCTTTATAAAACATAGATTTTTCCCTCCTTTTTCTTATCTCTATTATACCACTTTTAAGCGTTATTATCGTATCAGACGTTGTGGTACGAATGGCTTCGTCCTCGCACATGGTAGAGAACGAGCGATGTATCGTGTACATCATGGTAAGCCGTACAACTTAACGTCTGATACGAAAAAAGACTGTCGACATTTTAATTTGTCAACAGTCTGAAGGTGCGAACCAAAAACTCAAGTTTTTGGTTCGCACCCTTTCTTTATATAAAAGTCATTGTTACTCAACATAGATACGTGGCACTCTATCTGAAATACCGCATAAAATTTCATAGCCAATCGTTCCTATGCTAACAGCTAAACTTGATGCGGTATTGTGTTCACCAATTAACTCGACTTTTGTCCCGATAGGATATGGTTGACTAATACGTATCATCATTTGATCCATACAAACAACACCTACAACATCACATTTTTCATCACCTATATACACACTTTGTGTGCCTAGTGCTCGACGAAATCCGTCTGCATATCCAATAGGTAATGTGGCAATCCATTCATCTTGTTTTGCAATATACTTAGCACCGTAACTAACCGATTCACCTTGTTTTAAGCGATGTACAAAACTAATTTCTGTTTCCCATGTGAGTACCGGTTTCAATGGGTACGGCAGTTTTAAAGCAAAGTCTGACGGATTCACACCATACATCCCAATCCCTACACGTACAATATCTGTTTCAACGGTTTCTCGCCATAGTGTCATTGCCGAATTGGCTAAATGTATATATTTTGGACGTGTTGTCAAAACACTTAATAATGTTTCAAATAAGCGACACTGTTGTTTGACTTTGTTATCATCTTCGCCATCTGCTGTTGCAAAATGTGTAAAAACACCTTCAAAATCAATATTCTTCATTTCCAAAACACCTTGCTCAAAGGTGATGACATCCTCTTTGGTTTGTAACCCTAGTCGATTCATTCCCGTGTTTAACGCCAAGTGTACTTTTAAACGACCTTTTTTTATATGAACTTGTGCCTCTTTCAAAAATATCAAACTTGTTACGGTCAGTGAAATATCATATTCAATAGCTAATGGTACATCACAAATTTGTGTTAAACCTAAGACTAAAATAGGTTTTGTAATACCTGCGTGTCGTAGTTCCAACGCTTCATCTAACATGGCAACACAAAACCCGTCTACTCCACACGCTTGTGCTTTTTTTGCAATTTCAATAGCACCATGCCCGTAGGCATTTGCTTTCACAACTGCAAAAAATGCTTTGTCCTTTGTCAGATGTTGCTTTATCATGTCAATATTAAATGCCAATCTGTCTAAATGAATCGTAACAGTGGCAGGTCTGTGTATTGCTGGGTTCATTCTTCTTCCTCCAAAACTACTTGAGCAGCTGCATATTCATTTGAATGCGTAATAGATACAAATATCTTTCCATGATATTTTGTACATGTCATCACTGGTTTTTGTTTATCATTTGGTAACACTTCCATATCATGAAACCCCAATGTCCCAATGCCTGTTCCAAACGCTTTTGAAAATGCCTCTTTCGCACAAAAGCGTCCAGCTAAAAATTCCATTTGTCTATATTCTACTAAAGTTAAAAAATATGTATATTCTTTCTCTGTTAAAATCTTCTTTGCAAACGAATGATTTTTGTCATAAGCCTTTTGAATACGTTCTATCTCAATAATGTCTAATCCAATTCCTTTTATCATGTTGATGCCTTTCTAAATAAAAAAGTGCTAACTTATCTTAGTTTAGCACTTTTTTTAATTGATTTCTATTGTTTATGTTGTATAAGTGCTTTCTTACCTAAACGATAACCTAAAACACAAGGAATAGCGCAAACACCGAAAAACAATACAACATTAAATGCATTTATCGTTAAAGAACCAAATAAAATAACACAAGATCCTAACATAGCCACTGTCGGCACTACATATCTAAAAATTGGATTTTTAATAGAGTTTAGTCTATATACTTGACTGTATAATAATATGTACAAAATATAGTTAAATACAATCGCAATCTCACTAATATCACTTTCTCCCAAAAGCATATACTTCATGACAAAATAATGAATACCAAACCATACAAATAAAATACATCCAGCGATGACACTTGATTGTTTCGATACACCTGATTCTGTTATATCAACTTGTTTTGAATAGTGTCCCAACATGTCTTTGCTAGCTAAAATTTGTGGCATACGTACCATTGCCATAACAAGACCATTTGTTGTACCTAAAACAGAAATAAGTACAATAATAGACAATAATTTTCCACCGATATTACCTAATAACATATCGCTCACTAAAAATATAGCATTTTTTCCTTCTTTTAAAACCGTGTCCACACCCAAGAAAGATGTTACCCCTAAAAAGTAAAGGACGTAAATACTTAAAATAAGCAGCGGCCCTATAATAAGCACTTTTCTAAATGTTTTTTGTGGATTTGCAACATCATGCACCATCGTTGTCGACACTGTCCAGCCGTCATACGCAAAACTCATGGGTACTATTGCATAGAGCCAACCTGACATACCTATATCTAGTTGCGATAAACTTTGTAAAGTCGTCTGTTGTTCTTTCCCAAAAATCAATCCTGTAAGTGCAATTAAAAATAATGGAATCAATTTAATAATCGTTGTGAGTGATTGAATACGTCCCCCTAGTTTTGTCGAGAGAGTATTCAAATAAATAAACATAATCATATATACAACACCAATAGCTATTTGAACGAGTAATTCATAATATTTAGGTATTTGTATATCGAATAAGACCAGTGTATAAATGCTTGAAACCCAACATAGAATAACGGTAATCGTCGGTAAATAGAGCGACATAAAAAATAATCCGTATGCACTTGCCCATTTAAACGATACAAATTCTTCAAAATAGCCAACAAGTCCCCCTTCTTTTTTTGAGCGCAATGCCAATTCTGCCATGGCTAATCCACCAAAAACGATACATATTGCTGCCAATATAAA
Source organism: Granulicatella sp. zg-84 (assembly GCF_010892375.1). Taxonomy (NCBI): domain Bacteria; kingdom Bacillati; phylum Bacillota; class Bacilli; order Lactobacillales; family Carnobacteriaceae; genus Granulicatella; species Granulicatella sp. zg-84. Next base: position 3,105 of record NZ_WNJX01000037.1, read on the forward strand.
TACTAGTACACCTAATGAAACACTTCCATTCGTTGAAGATAAAATATTCGAGGTTTTAAAAAAAATCCCTGACCCGATACAAATACCAATCAACATAGACAGTGCTGTAAAAAAACCAAATTTCTTCTGGTTCATAATAAACTCCTTTTTATTTCATGCTGCGTCAATTATATGTAATTTTTGAACTCTTGACAACTGTTTAATGACAAAGATAGGTCAATAATCAACATCGCAAAATGTTGATTATTGACCTACGTTTAATACAAATCGTGTTGAGGCTGTCCTCAACACGATTTGAGCTTTTAAACTAAATATACCACTGATTCATTTGTTCAATAAATGTTTTGCTTTTTAAATGAATATCGACATACTCTTCATATAATGCGTCCATAATACGTCTTAATTCTTTTTTCATAGCATCACTAATATCTATACTCGTGAGTTTATCCATAGAGATACGTTGACACTTTTGTAATAAATAAATTGCATTAGGATTTGCTTGCAAACGATATGTATCTAAATGCCATTGATTTTTAGCAAGTAATCCCCCATATTTTAAAGAATAATCAAAAGGCCCTTGTTCTTCATCAGAAACCATACATCTGTTTAAATTTGGATTAATACCAAAATATCGTAATAATTTTAATTCAAATATTAAGGTGACAACCTCAACATCAAGTCCTTTTTCAATCGCACTCAATGTCTGTTTTAGTAAGTCATATAAATCTTCATTTACAATTCTATCATCAATAACCGCATCGCATAAATTCACAATATACGTTGCATAAGCATGTACATATAAATCTTCTTGTGCCCGTTTAAATAATCCAATATCTTTATATTCTCGTAAAAATGACAAACCATTTCGATTGATTGTTCCTAAAAAAGTAGCCTGTGTAAAAGGCAATAACACTCCTCTTAACACATGATTGCCCGATTTAAAGTGTCGTACAAAAAACATTTGCTTGCCATACTCTTTTGTAAAGATTTTTACCATTGCATCGGACTCTTTATAATCTCTTATAGATAAAACAATGCCCTCAAATGTATGTACTTGCACTTAATTACCTCTTTTCTCTTTTTCTTTCCGATATTTTTTCCACGCTTTTTTAGATCCTCTATTTAAATCTTTTTGCTGTTTATAAATGGCATACTCCGTAAACAGCAATGCCATATTGTATCCAACTGGATATAATTGTTTTGCAGGTAAAACAAGTTTTATTTTCTTTAATGGTATTGTATGCATCTGTTTATCAAAATAAACGGTTGCACATTGTTGATACATATCTACCTCATAAATAAGCGCTTCTTTTTTAAGTGTTTGTATCCATACTTTATCTCCCTTTTCATAAGTGATGTCATGGATACGTTTCTGTTTTTGTTTTAAAGATTCAAACACAACCTGTTCTAATGGATATATATGATGTGTCAGCACTTGTCTTGCTTTTTGGAGTACAATCTCTGCTATACCCATTTGGCTAGCAATAAAAAACGCATGACTTTTACCAGTCTGTCCCATTTGTAATTGATAGGTTGGTTTTAATGTGTCTTTTTCAAAGAGCATTGCTGCCGTTTGAAAATCGGGATGTTGTAAAGCAAACTCTTTTAGTTCACCGTAATGTGTTGTCGCCACAATTAAACTTCCTTTTTGATAAAACTCCGACAAAATAGCTATACCTAAAGCTGCACCGTCATTAGGTTCCGTACCACTCCCAATTTCATCAAGCAAGACTAATGTATGCCTTTTCGCATCTTTCAAATAAAATGCTAAATCACGCACGTGACTAGAAAATGTACTTAATGCATTCTCTAAGTTTTGATTATCGCCAATATTCACATAAATATCGTCCATAATGGCTATTTGAGTACCGTCCTCACATGGCACAAGTAAGCCAAACATGACCATGACGGTAATCAATCCGATTGTTTTTAGTACAACCGTTTTTCCTCCCGCGTTTGGACCAGTAATCATCAACGCTCGATGTTGGCGCCCAATTTCTAAAGACAGTGGAACTGCTTGTTTTAATAGAGGATGTCTAACTTGGCAAAAGCGTATATATTCCTCTTTATTAACCATAACCGATTTACCGTCAATCTGTTTTGAATATTTTGCTCGTGCAAAAATGACATCAAACTCAACAATAATTTCAATTGTTTGATAAATACTATCTAAATCTTGTGCAATCAACTCCGTTAACTCGGCTAAAATTTCATACACTTGAGCAATTTCCGTTGCTTTTAATAATGCTCTTTCTTGTGTTAAACCAACCACGCTATTCGGTTCGATAAATGTTGTTAGACCTTTATACGATTCGTCAATCACAATACCCGGCACTTGATTTTTAAAACTACTCTTAATCGGAATGGTATAGTGAGTATCCTTTTCAACAACAATAAATTCTTGTATTTTTTCTTTATAGCGAGCGTCTTTCAAAAACTTTTTCAATCGCTGTCTGATTTCTTCGTCATTTAGCAATAATGCTCGCCTTGTTTTACGCAACTCTCTACTGGCGTCATCATCAACTTGATTATGTCTAATTTTATCATAAATTACCTCTTCAATATGACAAAAAGAGCCTAATCCATTCGCATATCGACATAAAGTTGGCACTCTATCAACGTGCTTATTCAAAAAAGACGAAATTAATCTTGCACTTCTCAAAAAATCGGCATAATCAACCAACTCATTTGGCTCCAATAATAATCCTTTTTTGATTTTTTGTGTTAAGTGCTCAATATTGGTAAGCCCCATAAATGGCATATACAGACCACTATCTAATAAATAGCACGCTTCGACTGTTTCTAATAACCTTTTTTCTACAATATCCAAAGAAGACGACGGTTCTCTTTTATCAATTTCCTTTTTGGCATAATCAGATATAGCTAATGATTTTACATATCCTTTTATCTCTTGAAAATTTAGTTCTTGATAATTCATTCTTTCCCTTTCTCAACTTTTGAATTATCGAACAATCAATAACTCAAAAATCTATATCTTTTATTTCTAAAAATTTTGATTTTTTTGTATACATTTGCATAGGGCATATCCTCTTTTCTAATTGATGTACTAACTTTAGCTCAATACAGATACTTTGTCAAAATCTTTGGATACTATTCAATAAAATATACCTTATTTGTAGATAAATGACTCTTTCATCATATTTTTGATTCTATAATAAGTCGTGTTAGTAGATTAAAATTCTGCCAACACCATTTGACATAGAACAAAAAAGCAGTGAACAGCTATGCCATTCACTACTAAACTACTTATTTATTTTTTCTTCTTATCTTTCCCACCATGGAATAACTTATCAAAGAAATTACCTTCCTCATCTGGTAAATCAGCTCCACCTGCTTGTGCAAACTGACGTAATAAGTCTTTTTGTTTATCATTTAAATCACGTGGTGTTAATACACGTACTTTCACATGTTGATCGCCCATAATAGAGCTTCTTAGTTTTGGAGCTCCTTTTCCTTTTAATCTAAAAGTTGTGCCACTTTGTGTCCCAGCAGGAATTTTTAATTTAACATTTCCATGAACAGTTGGTACTTCTACTTCATCACCTAAAGTAGCTTGAACAAAACTAATTGGTTGTTCAAAATAGATTTCTGAACCGTCACGATCAAATCGGTCACTTTTAGCTACTGAAAAGATGATGTATAAATCACCATAAGGTCCCCCATTATATCCGGCTTCTCCTTGTCCAGACAATCGCATTTGTTGCCCATCTTCCACACCTGCTGGAATCGTCACATTCACTGTATGCTCTTCATTAGAACGACCTGAACCATGACATGTTGAACATTTCTCTTTGATTTCTTTTCCTGTTCCACCACATACATCACACGCAGCTTGTGTCATTACACGTCCAAAAATAGAATTTTGTTCAACATTGATAACACCACTACCATGACATTTATGACATGTAACCGGATCTGTTCCTTCTTTAGCTCCGCTACCATGACATGTATGACATTCTTCCTCACGACGATATTTAATCGTTTCTTTTTTACCAAAAATGGCATCTTCAAAGCTCAAATTGATACGATATTGTAAATCCGACCCTTGTCGTGCCATATTTCTTGTTCTACCACGAGAACCACCCATACCGCCACCAAAGAATGTATCAAATATATCTTCAAAACCACCGGCACCAAAGCCACCAGAGAAACCACCAAAACCACCGCCAAAACCACCAGCACCAAAATTAGGGTCATTGGCTGCATGCCCGTATTGATCATACGCAGCACGTTTTTGCGGATCACTCAACATTTCATATGCTTCTGAAATTTCTTTAAATTTTTCTTCTGCACCTGTTTCTTTATTAATGTCAGGGTGATATTTTTTTGATAATTTACGATAGGCTTTTTTTATCTCATCATCTGATGCTGTTTTTGACACACCAAGAACTTCGTAGTAGTCTCTCTTTGACATTTTCTCCTCCAAACTTGCAAGATTCTCTTGCTTTTGATCACTAGTACTCCGATCGCTTTACGTATCATCATTCATTACCTTTTTCATGACACGTCCTTTTTATACAACATCTTTTTAGTAGCAATCGTCCGTTTCATACTGCATCCGTAACTCACTACGTTTTAACGGCTATAGCAATTTATACGGATATACAGCTATCCTATTCAGGATAGCTGCTTATCATCTCCACTTCTTATTTTACTTCTTCAAAGTCGCCATCAACAACATTGTCATCTGAATTTGTAGAAGAACCTGCATCTGCTTGAGCTGCTTGTTGTGCTGCTGCCGCTTGTTCATATAATTTTACTGTTAAATTTTGAACAACTTCATTTAATGCATCACGTTTTACTTTCATGTCCTCTAAGTTATTTGCTTCAACAGCTGCTTTTAATTCATCACGAGCTACTTCTGCTTTTTTCACTTCTTCAGCATCTACTTTGCCTTCTAACTCTTTCAATGTTTTGTCTACACTGAATAATAATTGATCAGCTTCGTTTCTTAAATCAACTTCTTCTTTACGTTTTTTATCTGCTTCTGCATTTGCTTCAGCATCTTTTACCATGCGTTCGATTTCTTCGTCTGTTAAACCTGAAGAAGATTTGATTGTAATTGTTTGCTCTTTTTGAGTACCTAGATCTTTTGCACGTACGCTTACGATACCATTTTTGTCAATATCAAATGTTACTTCAATTTGTGGCACACCACGAGGTGCTGCTGGAATATCTGCTAATTGGAAACGACCTAATGTTTTGTTATCCACAGCCATTGGACGTTCACCTTGTAACACGTGAATATCTACTGCTGGTTGATTATCTGCTGCTGTTGAGAATACTTGTGATTTACTTGTTGGAATTGTTGTATTACGATCAATAAGTTTTGTAAACACACCACCCATTGTTTCAATACCTAATGATAAAGGTGTTACGTCTAATAAAACAACGTCTTTAACATCTCCTGTAATAACACCACCTTGAATAGCAGCACCCATCGCAACAACTTCATCTGGGTTTACAGATTTATTAGGTTCTTTACCTGTTTCTTTACGAACAGCTTCTACAACCGCTGGAATACGTGTTGATCCACCAACTAAAATAACTTCATCAATATCTGATTGTGATAAACCAGCGTCTTTTAATGCTTGACGTACTGGAACTTTTGTACGCTCTACTAATTCATGTGTTAATTCATCAAATTTTGCACGTGTTAATGTTGTTTCTAAGTGTAATGGTCCTGCTGCACCTGCTGTAATAAACGGTAAGCTAATTTGTGTTGATGTCACACCTGATAAATCTTTTTTCGCTTTTTCAGCAGCATCTTTCAAACGTTGTAAAGCCATTTTATCTTGTGACAAATCAATACCATTGTCTTTTTTGAATTCAGCTACTAAGAAATCAATAATTTTTTGGTCGAAGTCATCTCCACCTAATTTATTGTCTCCGGCTGTTGCTAATACATCAAAAACACCGTCCCCTAATTCTAATATAGAAACGTCAAATGTACCGCCACCTAAGTCAAATACAAGTACTTTTTCATCTTTATCTGTTTTATCTAAACCATAAGCCAATGCTGCTGCTGTTGGTTCGTTCACAATACGTTCTACTTCTAAACCTGCAATTTTACCTGCATCTTTTGTTGCTTGACGTTGTGCATCATTGAAGTAAGCTGGTACTGTAATAACTGCTTTTTGTACTTTTTCACCTAAATAATCTTCAGCATATCCTTTTAAGTATTGTAAAATCATTGCTGAAATTTCTTGTGGTGTATATTCTTTATCTTCTACTTTTACTTTGTAACCTGCTTCACCCATTCTGCTCTTAATAGAAATGACTGTATCTGGATTTGTCACAGCTTGGCGTTTTGCTACTTCACCAACTTGAATTTCACCATTTTTAAATGCGACAACAGAAGGTGTTGTACGGTTTCCTTCTGGATTCGGAATAATTTTTGCTTCATTTCCTTCTAATACAGCTACTGCTGAGTTTGTTGTTCCTAAGTCAATACCAATAATTTTTGTCATATTTTTTACCTCTTATCTTTCTTTTCTGTTTAAATTACTTTTATCAAAAAGTGATGTTTCTATTGTGAAACGACAACCATTGCAGGACGAATAACTCTATCATGCATTTTATAACCTTGTTGAAACACTTGTACGACCGTATCTGCTTCTTGACCTTCTTGAGCAGGAACGACTTGCACAGATTGGTGATACATCGGATCAAATTTTTGATTTAAAGCATCTACCATTTCAATATTTTCAGCTTGCAATGCAGCCACAAAACTTGAATATGCCATTTCAATACCTTTTTTCAACGCTTGCCCTTGTTCATCAGCCACTTCAATAGCCAATGCTCTTTCTAAGTTATCCAAAACTGGTAACAATTCTTCTGCTAATTTTTGTGAACGATATTTCAATAAATCTTGACGTTCTTTTGCTTGTCTTTTTTGAACATTTTGTAATTCTGCTTGAGCACGCAACACTTTATCTGCCAGCGCATCGTTTTCTTGCTGTAATCGTTCGATTTCCAATTCTTGTTCGGTCTTTTCCACAACCTCTTCCGTCACTTCTTGCGATAATTCCGTTGGTTGCTCCACAGTTTCTTCTACTTCAGGTTGATGTGTTTCTTCTGACACGTTATCCCTCTTTTCCTTATATTATATATCTAAATCATCAAAATACTGGTTGATGCTACCCGATAACTCTTCGCTTAACGCATTCATCAAACCAACAACACGTGCATACGACATATTTGTCGGCCCAATCAAAGCAATAACACCTTTCCCATTGTTCGTTTCATAAGTTGTCGTCACAAAACTTAAATCTTTAAACGCTTCATGATTTAACTCTGAACCAAATTTAATATCCACACCTTGATGTGTCGGTGACATTAACTGATACAAATCACTCGAATTTTCAATCATATTGTATAAGTTTTTTAAATTTGTCCGACTATTTTCATAATCTATGTAATCAAATAAATTGGTTTTTCCAGCAATAAACATGCGATCTGTTTCCATTTTAGTCATCAATTCTTGTAAAATTGGTAAAATATCAAACTGCTCTGAAATATTTTGTCGAATGAGTTGTGGAATATCGTATTGTAATTTATCATAAACTTCGGATAAATATAAACCCACCAATTCATCATTTAAAATACGGACAATTTTTTCTAAGTCATCGTGTATAATGCTTGCCGGAATATTAAAAATACGATTTTCAACCATTCCTTTATCCGTTACCAAAATAGCCATTACTTGTGTATCACTTAATGGCACCAATCTAAAACCAGTCAACTTACTTTGTCTTGTTTCAGGACCTAAAACAATAGTTGTATAATTGGTTAAATTAGATAACATTTTTGCTGATATATCCACAATTTCACTAATTTCATGATACCGATGTCTTAATGTTTGTCGAATATCTGTTAACTCTTGTGGTTGAATATTGGCTGTTTGAACAGCCGGTAACATATTATCAACATAAAAACGATACCCTAAAACTGATGGAATACGTCCCGATGAAGAATGTGTTTTTTCTAAAAAACCCAATTCTTCCAATTTCATCATTTCATTTCGAATCGTTGCAGAACTAAACGGTAAATCAGCTTCTTTTAATAATGTTTTAGAACCGACAGGTTCTTGTTGTTCAGCATACAATCGAATAATTAACTGCAATATTTTTAATTGACGTTCGGTTAGCATATTCTCACCTCTTTACCATAACGTCTTTGTTCTGGCACTCTTTAATCTCAAGTGCTAAAAATAGTTTAACATCTTTTAGCACTCTTGTCAACAATGTGCTAATTTTTTTGTTTTATAGTAAATTATATAATTAAGTTAGCCAGTAGTACAAAAAAAGCATCTCATAGGATATACTTTTAGTAACAACAAAAAAAGGATACCAAGAGATGCAAGAATACTATAACACAAAAGGCACAAAACGATTATCGTCGTTTACGTTTAGCCGTAGGTAGAACAGATACGTGGACGGTAGAAAAAGAAGCTCTCATCAGAGAAAAAATCATGGATAAATATTCCCCTGAAATAATTAGTCAACTACCTGTATGCCCTCTTGTACAACGATTTACACATGGGTATACAAAGGATGGATTACAGGTATTTCGCGTAAACATTTACTTTATCCTAGAAAAACTAAACCGATAACATCAACTGAAAAACGACCACCAAGAAAGGCTAATGCCCTCTCTATCGAACAGCGACCACAAGAGATTAACGAGAGAAAAGAAATCGGACATTTTGAAATAGATTTAGTGATTTTAAACAAGAAACGTGGACAACAATTATTGACATTAACAGACAGAAAAACACGCTATGAAATCATTCGTCTGATTCCTGATAAAACGGCTCAAAGTGTGAATACCGCTTTGACGTCTATTCAACAAGACTATTTAATCCGCTCTTTAACAGCTGATAATGGTTCTGAATTTTTAAGATTAGACGAAGCCATCACTTGTCCTATTTATGATGCACATCCATTCTCTTCTTATGAACGAGGTAGTAACGAAAATGCAAATCGATTGATTAGACGATGGTTCCCAAAAGGCACAACAACCGTTACTCCTAACGAAGTAACGGCTGTTGAACAATGGATAAATCGTTATCCACGTAAATTATTTAACTATGTATGTCCTTATGATTTGCCTGAGGTGGCTAACTTACTATTGTAATTTGTGTTTTTTGTTTTATAATTATCACAAATTTGTGACAAGAAAGCAATCTAATAACATTTTTCAAAGGGCATATTTCTCATTTACAAACAATACATATTCAGTCAAAGAGAAAAGCAAAGCGTTCCTTTACAAGGATATACATTATTTGTAGTATTATGCACATCTTTGAAACGATTTATACATTTCTTTTTCAGCAATATAAATCCATTTCTGTTATTTGATAATATCTCTCATAGTTACTCTTGAATCCTATACCTTAAAGTGGGGCATACTTGACATCTATTTATACAAATTATCCTAGATATGTTGCTTTTAATGATTTGTATTTGTTTTTGAGATAGCTTGTATTCTTTGTTTTTTAGTAATTATTTATCTTCTTTACTTTTTTGCATATTACATAATAACTTCGCTTATATCTCATCTAAATATTTTCTGTACACTTATCCTAATCCTTCATATTTATGATATTGATATATTCGCTAAGTAATTCTATTTTTTTCTATATGTTGATTAGGGAGAATATATAGCAATTTTGAATTGTTCACTAACGATTCGAATGCCCCATCCTATTTTTCACCCATCTTTGTACTTGTTATCTACTTATTTTGTATTTTCTAACTGTTTCTTCATTATTTTTATGTTTTATTGTGAATTTTACAACTTTTTGATGAAATCTCATTTCTTCTGCTAGTCTTATTTTCATAGAAAGCTTTTCTCTAGTGTTTTGGTTAGTGGTTATACTATTTTCCCTAATGGATTTCTTTTTTCTTATTTTTTTGTCACAACTCTATTATTACCTAACATTATTTAAAAATAAGAAAACCAATACTTCTCTATAGGTTATAATCAAGTCATTTAATTTTGGCTCTTCGTCAAATCGTGTTGGTGGAGAGAAATAGTGAGTATGTTGGTAGTGAATGGCATAAAATCCATGCGAGAAACCATTAAACGTGTCGAAACGGATGTAGCGTTTAGATGGTTTTTAAACCTCCCTTTCTCTAAACCTACCCCACATTATTCTACTTTCTCTCAAAATTATATTCGCCGTTTTC
>NZ_WNJX01000038.1:0-13134 GCF_010892375.1 Granulicatella sp. zg-84
CATCGATGGCTTCTTTTGCCGTATCTGCTGCTTGTTTAGCGGCTTTTTTCGCATCGTCTCTTTCTGTTTCTGTTAATTCTTTGTTGTTGAATTTCTCGTCGATTGCGGTATCTTTAGCGGCTTTGGCTCTTTCGATGACTCCTACAGCTTCTGCTCTTTCTTTTTCTAATTCAATTGCTTTTAACCCAGCGCTTTTTGCAGCATTTATTCTATTTTCATCGGTTGCAGCTTCTATTGCTTTTATTGCTGTATCTATCGCTACTCTTACTTTTTCTTTTGCTTTTTCTTTTTCCTCTAATGACAAGTTTGCATTAGCATCAATCTCTGTATTTACTTCTTGTTGTTTTTCTGCTAAGGCTTGTACTGCCGTTTCTTTATCTAGGTAATTTAGAGTTACTATAACCTCTTTTTCTAAACCACTTGGTGTTATTGCTTTAAATCTGATAGTATTTCCTTTTCCTTTAAATAATCCAATATTATCAACAGAAGCATCAGTTCCTTGATATTCCTCAGCTATAAACTTATATTTTTGTAAAAGTTCTTTGTTTTCTTCAGTTCCAAGAGATCTTCTATTAGGATTTCCATTAGAATCTTTCCCAACTGTTTTAATCGTAAAATTAGGGAACTTTATTTTTTTCATAACTTCAGCTATAACTAAATCATCATTATCCTCATTCCCCGAAGAATATGGTCTATTAAGTGTTATTGCCTCTGGTAGATAAGCACCATAAAATTTAAAGTCATCACCAGTTATAAAAAGTCCATAGCTATGTATAGAATCGTTTTTAGGATCAGGTACTTTTACATATTTAGTCCATACTAAAGTGTCTGTTCTAGGATCAAGTAACTTAGTTCCTTGTTTCACAACAAATTTCTTTTCATCGTTCACCCCCCAATTAAGAACGATACCAGAAGTAGTAAGATTCCATGATGTTCTATATCCCGGATCTGCTACGTATATATCAGAGAACTCTCCCGTAGTAGTTGCAATTTCAACATCTTTAGAAAATGAGGTATTTGACCAAAAGTATACATCTTTAGGTTCACCAACATAGATTGTTGCAACTTTCAATGATTCTATGCCATTTTGTTTTGCTGTGTCAACTGCTGAATCTGTTATTGCATTGTTTATTGCATTTATTGCGTTTGTTGATGCGGTCGTTATTTTTCTTTTTGCTACATTTTTTTCTTCTTCGGTTAGACTAGAAGCATTAATTTCTGCTTCTTTTTCTGCTTTTACTCTGTTAATTTCCTCAACTGCACTTGGTTTTTTGGTTGGTGTACCTTGTGCAGCAATTTCTGATATCCCCGTTTGTTTTGGAGTGTCTATTTCACTTTGATTTTTAGCTTTTTCTATTGCATCTTTTGCTTTATTTGCTGCTTTTTCTGTTTCTGCTTTTGCCGTTGTTTTTTCTTCATCTGTTAGTTGTGTATTCGCATCTATTTGTTCATCTTTTGCTTTTTTAGCATCATCTATTTCTTTTTTTGCTTTTTCTTTATCTATTAAATTTAAAGTTACATATACATATTTAGATACACCAGATACAAAGCGATTATTTTCTTCATCGCTTTCTATCGTCAATAAATATTTAAGTAAAATTCCATTACCTCTTAAATTTTTAATTTGAGGATTATCAATTTTCTCACCATTTTTATTATATACTTCTTCCAATGATGCACTAATATTGTTTCCAGAGACATAGGCATTTCTAGGAAAAGTAATATGTTTAACAATATCATCCGAAACTTCAAATTTTTCGACTTTCTCTTTATCATACTCAAGAGTCATGTTATCTGGTGCATAAACACCCGAAATAACAAATGGATTACTAACACCAAGCCCGTCACCCTCACTAATTGGTATATTAGACGCTTTAACAACCTTAGTATACATAGGTGTATTAACTTTATCAGTTTTAAAAAGACTACCTGCCTTTAGAACAAAATATCCATCATCATTAATTCCTGTATCAACAATAGCATCTGCTGGAAATCCTGCTTGCAGATGTTTTCTTTCATTTTCAGCCAAGTATATTTTAGGTATATTCCCTGTCGGGCGTGCGATTACAATATCACTATCTGTTGATGTATTTGTCCACACAACTATATTATCAGCCTTTCCAACATTGACTGGTTGCGAGCTTGGAGTTGACGGAGAAGGTGTTGGACTTGGATTTGATGATGGTACATAAGGTTTTAAAAAAGCACGAGCATAGTTTTGATTTGACGTTGCTGGTACTTGGTTAGACTTAAGTCCGGCTGCAATAGCAAGGTCATTAACACTATTTACAGTAAAGCCTGGTTTAACTCTAGCGCTATAATTAAGATAATACTCTTTGCTATCTTGTTCTGTTTCAAATGAAAGGATTCCATAAGTTCTATCTCTAATGTTTCTCCAAATATTTCTTTCATTCTGCGTTGTATTTCTACTATTATCAATATGCCAACCAATTAAATCTATCCAACGTTCATTAAAGTTTCTATCTGTTCTATTACCTATGTTACTAGCATTACCACCATTTCCATTTCTTGAATAAACCCTAGTATTTCGTTTTTCATTGCCAACATGATCTGAACGATTTTCTGCCCAGTCTGTTTCTGAACTATAATTATACAAATTACCATCTTTGGAACCAAAGTCAATATTAGTAACTTCCAGTCCTTTAGGAATTGTTACATAATAGAAAGGTGTTTTCCAATTGTCATGAGAACCATTAAATTTTACACGTACATTTACTAAACCATTTACTATTTCAAGTCTCTCAATTGTAGCTCCACCCATTGCCACATTAACGTCATTACCTTCTCTAGATGTCCAACCATAGCTCCCATTTAATGTATTTAATCCTGATATCGTTGCCCCATCACGAAAGCTGAACCCTTCAGGAAGTGATAGATCCTTACGATTGAAACTTTGAAATGTTTTAGAAGTCGTTAAAGCTTTTTGTCGCTCAGGTGATAAACTTGCTATGTCTTCATCCGTGAGTTTTAAGACTTCAAAATCTTCAACAGTTAATGCCTTAATATCTTCTAGTGTCATTTTTTTGAAATCTTCAAAAGTGATTGTTTTTGTTACTTGTACAGCATCTGGTAGTTTCACTATGTCTTTATCAGACTCCGAATCAACACTCGTACTTGAAAACTCTGCTAATCGTTCTACATACTCACCTTTATGCGCAAAAACTTGCGGACTCGCTAAAAGGAAAGAGCCTAAAAACACCGACCCTACTCCTATCTTGAATTTACGTATTGAAAATCGATCTTTTCTTTTATAAAACATTATTTTTCTCCTTTTATAAATCTTTCATATTCAAATCTATTTCTTTTCTTCTTTTCGTCGCCTATCTGCATGTCTCCAATAACGCCTTCTACAAACCGGACTACAAAACACCGTTCTACGATCTAACACACCTTGGATTGTAATCACTTCCTTTCCACATCTTTTACAAGTAAATGTCCTACTTTCATATGTTAAATTAGTTTCTTGTTCTTTCATTTTTCATTATGCTTCTTTCTTCGTTTTATCAACCTCAATTATTGAATTTTTTCTTAACGTTCCAAAAGTATATCTTATGTTTGATATATTGATTTGACATACTACATGAACACTATTTTTCATCTTCCTTCTTTATTTATTCCAACAATACTAGACATCGCTCAAACAACATCTACAACAATCAAAATATCTATATAGACTATTTCTATAAACACTTGATAAAATACCTAAAACAACGAAAAAATCATCCTTTAATTTTTTATGTATCAAGAATAATTATCATTCATACATTAAGAGATCAAATACTACATATCACGTCTCCTTTCTTACTATATCATCTGTTTTTGATACTTACTTAACTAAACCTTTTTGTACCTAATACCCTAAAAACCAAATCTATCTAACAAAATAGATTTTATTTCCTGATTACAAATCGACCAACTTTCTTTTTCGAAACTATTATTTCACTCCTTCCTAGTCTATAGCAATAATAATATTATAAATCCCCCCCCCCCCGAAAAATCAAGCCTTTTATCACAATTTTTCATTATATATTTCTATTTTTTACATTTTTGTCATGCCTGTATTATCTACTAACAATAATCTGTTTAAAATAATAGATTTGATACTCAAAAAGCTTGGAATCAACTCAGTTAAAGTGTTGATTCCAAACTTTTTTACTATTCAGTCTGAATTATCGAACGGTTATACCCGGTTTGTTGAAAACACATAAAGCACTTGATAAATAGTATCATGTTTAGTTAATTGCTCGTTGAGTTCTTTCAAAAACTTTTTGACATAAGCGTATTTATTTGACAATTCAAGATTTCCTATTTTATACGATATATTTAAATCATACAGTACCATTCTCAAAGGTAAAAAATGAGAAAAAGGCAGTAAATGGCTAATGCCATTCACCACCAATATACTCACTATTTCTCTCCACCAACACAATTTGACGAAGACTCATAATTTAACACAGATCAGAAAAATATAAAATAATATTATTCCGTTTCTTCCAATCGTTTTCTTAATATAGCAATCATAAAACCTAACCCTAGAGTGGTAGTTCCATATAATAATGGATTTTGATCTAATTCACCTGTGTCGGGTTATTTTTTATCAGAAATTACTTTTGTTTTACCACTATCTTTTCCTGTATCATTTAGGTTCTCATCTCCACTCCGTTGAGTATTACCTGGTTTTGCTTCGAGAATAAGTTTATCTGTCGGAAATTCACCAACGACTTTTCCTGTTTTATCTACTGTGACTGTTGTGTTTGGATTTAATTTCTCCAATTCTTCTTTAATTTTTTCTTTTGCCGAGTTGTAAAATAAAGTGCAAAAGCAAAATAGTGTTATAAAAACAAAAAAGACAGATAATTAACTTACTAAAATCCACTACAACATTAGGAAGGTCATTATCATGTCTGAAATAAATTATAACACAAAAAAACAATATAAACAGCTATCATTGGTTGAACGCACAAAAATTGAAACGTTATTAAACGAAAAAAAGCCAATACGATATATCGCTGAACGACTCGGAAGAAATGTATCCACAATCTATAGAGAAATCAAACGAGGAAGCGTTAATCAAATAGTTCATCGAAATGGTATTCAACGTGACGAACTAAAATATTACGTTGAAACAAGCCATCATATTTATAAAGCTAAACAACAAAATAAATATCATACTGATTTAACTGAAAAATTTAGTCAACAATTTTTCAAAGACTTACAACAAGCAGTTACCGAAACATACAGAATACACAGTATTGATACCTTTGTACATTGGTATCGTCTAAATAACCCTAATGAAAAAGTCCCTTGTACGAAAACGGTTTATACGTTTGTCCATTAAGACATTATCCCTATCAAACCAATTGCTTTACCCAAAATGGTAAGCATTAGAAAGCGACCGAAAAAAGAGAACACCAAAACATACAAGAAAAACATGGGAACCTCTATCGAAAATCAACCAGACGTAGCGAATAATCGTACAGAATTTAGACATTGGGAAATTGATTTGGTCTTATTTAAGAAAACGAAAAATGAAACACTATTATTAACGTTAGTAGAACGACAAACACGTTATACAATTATACGTAAAATGAATGGTAAAACAGCACAATGTGTCTTACGGACATTAAAGAATATTTTTAAACAATATGTGAAGTTAATCTTCAAGAGTATAACATCTGATAATGGTTCAGAATTCGCATCGTTATCTGAATTAGAATCGACATATTTAAGCATTTACTACGCACACCCTTATTCATCTTATGAGCGTGGTACTAACGAAAATCATAACGGACAGATACGGGAGTTTTTACCTAAGGGTAAATCTATCAACACCGTTAAAAAGTCAACTATTCGTAAAATAGAATCCTGCTTGAATCATAAAATACGGCGTAAATTAGGTTATCGTGCACCTGCAGAGTTATTTTTATTGCGGGTAGATCGTTTAATAAAAACAGGTTTCCCGTCAAGGCACACTTTGTTTTTCGACTTGACTAGAAAACCTTGGTTTTTATTATTTGGTTATTAACCCCGCAAAAGAAAAAGTGATTATCGGTTTTTTGCACTTTACTTTACAATTGGAGTAAATTTTAAATCGTTTCATTTATTATCTATATTGAATAAACTTATCAACTCTTTTTTGTACATAAAAATTTTTAAATTTTACTTTCTTACACAAAAGTTAGAAATAAAAACAATCTTCCTTTTATACAAAACACTTATTTGATTCATTTGAAATTTAATTAAAGCAAAATATCCCATATCCTTATTTTTATACTATTCAAAAACAAAATTATTTTTCTATTTTAAAATAACATAACCAAAATATAATTTATTATCTATATCTTTATGTTTAAACAAAACTATGCAGAACTTTTCTTAAATCTATATCTCCAATATTTCCATGAACATTGCTGACTACAAAAAACTATTCGTCGATCTAGTTCTTCCTCTTTTATAACACCCACCATTCCACATCTTTTACAAGTAAATGTCCTACTCTTGTAAAAGATAGATTCTATAGCTTTTTTCTCATCTTTCTCCTACCTTTACCTTATATAATTATAAACAATTACAAATACTCTAAATCTCTCATACTATAATAGCTTCCTTCCTCTATTTCTCAATATATCTTTAAATCACTCTCCTCGTAGGTAAAAACTTTAAAACAAATTATATCACACCCCACCCCCGACTTTGTCAACCTTTTTTAGTAATTTATGTCAATCTTGTGTTAATCAAATGAGAAAATATCCCAATATAATAAAATATATTTAAATCAACAAACAAATCTATGTTAAAACATTCCAATTATGTCGATTGTTAAAACGAAAAAATGATACTATTTATATTTATGAGTCTATCAATATCTGAAATAAAGAGAACAAACAAGTACGTCCACAATACATATTCATAGGAAAATTAAATAAAAAACCTAGAGAAAACATTGATATTGATATTAAATTTTCCCATATAGCGTGCTGACTTTTCCTCAAATCATAGTAATAGATTTATACAGTAGAAAAAGAATATTAAAGTTAATAAAAGAACATAGCATGTATGAAACGGTACAATTTTTAGTGGATTTAGAAGAAAGAATGGAATTTAAGACAAAGATGGTACAGACAGATAATGGAAAAAAGGCTGTAATGAAGAAGTCATAGACTAAATAATGAGTTGTTTTATCAAAAGAACCTCTTTAGTAGCGCAGAAGAAATGCACACGTTATTCTATAAATATGAAAAAAAGATACAATAACATAGCTAAAAGAACGTTGAGGTTTAAGACACCACATTAGCTGGGAAAAGATTACCTTAAAAAGGCTTATTTGGAATATTCATTAAGGCTTTTTATGAGATGATGTATCACAAATGTTTGATAACTATACAATATTTATTTGTGCGAATTATGAAAAGTATTTAACAATTTTCTTCTTTAATAGTATGATAGATATAATAAAACTTAGGAGGAAGAACATGTCGTCACTGCAACAATTACAAAATGGTTCAGATATTCGTGGTATCGCCATTTCAACAACAGATTATGAAGCAAATTTAACAGAAAAAGAAATTCCTAGTATCGTATCTGGAATTATACATTGGGCAAGACAAACTCAAGAAAATAAGTATCAAAACGGAACACTAACAATCGGTATTGGAAGAGATAGTCGTATTAGTGGAGAAACATTGGTCAATGCCTTTATTCAATCTGCACGTGAACAAGGCGTCAATCTTATTGATTTTGGACTTGCCACAACACCTGCCATGTTTATGAGTACACAATTTGAAATGTTTAAATGTGATATTGGTATTATGATTACCGCAAGTCATTTACCTTATTATTTTAATGGTATTAAAATTTTCAGTGCAGTAAGTGGTGCAGAACACGATGATATTGACTATATTTTATCACACACAACTCCTAACACAAATGGTCGTATAGGAACAATCAAAACAGATGATATTTTAACACCTTATGCACAAGATTTAGTACAAAAAATCAAAAACGGGATGCAAACAACTGATGAAACTCCTCTTAAAAATATGCACATTATTGTTGATGCAGGAAATGGTGCAGGAGGCTTTTTCGTCGATAAAGTGCTAAGTGCTTTAGGGGCTAATACAGCTGGATCCCAATTTTTAGAACCCGACGGCACATTCCCAAATCATA
Source organism: Granulicatella sp. zg-84 (assembly GCF_010892375.1). NCBI lineage: Bacteria > Bacillati > Bacillota > Bacilli > Lactobacillales > Carnobacteriaceae > Granulicatella > Granulicatella sp. zg-84. The sequence continues at coordinate 8,188 of NZ_WNJX01000038.1, forward strand.
TTCCAAATCCCGATAACAAAGAAGCAATGGAAAGTATTAAAGAAGCAGTTATCCGTCACCAAGCAGATTTGGGTATTATTTTTGATACAGATGTGGATCGTTCGGCTATCGTAACAAAAAGTGGACATCTTTTAAATCGTAATAATTTAATTGCTGTTTTAAGTCAAATCGTGTTACGAGAGCATCCTCATTCAACCATTGTAACCAATTCACCAACAAGTTCACATTTAAAAGTATTTATTGAGCATTTAGGTGGGAAGCAATGTCGTTATATTTCTGGATATAGAAATGTCATTAACAAAGCTATTCAACTGAATAAAGACGGTGTGAATTGCCCACTAGCTATTGAAACGAGTGGACATGCGGCATTTAAAGAAAACTATTTTTTAGACGATGGAGCATACGTTATTGCCAAATGTTTAATGCTTTTACCAACGTTAATTCAACAAGGGAAAACTTTTGATGATTTAATTAGTACATTAAAACAACCCGTTGAGACATTAGAAGTACGTTTTAAATTATCGGGACAACACTTTAAAGAGCAAGGTCAACGTGTTATTCAAGATCTAGAAAACACCAAAATCGACGGTTTCCAAATAGATTATGAAAATGAAGAAGGCGTACGCTTTAATATAACATCACCATACGGTAATGGATGGTTCTTATTACGCTTAAGTTTGCATGAACCTTTACTCGTCTTACAAATCGAAAACGATGAAATGGGCTTCATGCCAAGTGTCCTAAAAACACTCCACCACTTTTTCAATCAATTTGATTTTGTAAATCAAGAAAAATTACGCGTACATTTAAATGAAGAAAATAAATAATGCCAATATACCAAAAGTGGAGAACCAACGCTTAAAACGTTGGTTCTCCACTTTTGAAATAGAGCAATTTTCAATCAGTATTTTACTTATTTTAATGTACTCAAAAAATTCAATGCCATACTCACTAAGTAAGAATTATTTTGAATAGTAAAAATCGAAATCGCTTTTTGTGCTGCATCTAATGCTTCATTCTCAAAATTTTTCTCTTTTAATAACTGTGCACGCATCAAATATGAATCACCTAATAAGTACATGGATTGGTGTAAAACAGCTAAATCAATGCCAAATGACACATACTTAAGAGCTAAATCAAAATTATCAGTTAAAAAATATGCTTGGGCTAAATTGTAATACAATCTAACGCCCTCTTCCCATTCTGTTAATTGTGCAATTTTTGGTAAAATATCTTCAAAAATACTAATAGCTTTAGTATATTTTTTATCATTACTATAAATATTACCAATCATCATTTGTGCTTTCACATGAACAGGGTTGTCGCTTTCTGTTCTTTCAAGTAAGTTATTCAAAATAAACATTGCTTCTTTTTTATTGTGTTTATAATGATACAAAACAACTGCCTTAATCCAATCATAGTATAAACGCTCTACTGGAGATAATTGAACATCATTTGTTTTGCTCACGATAAAATTTAACGCACTGTAATTATTCGCTTTTAATAAATCTTTCACTTCGGACGAATAAAAAGTTGTGTTATCATCAAAATTGAATAAATCATCAATAAATGATTTTGGAATTTTTAACTTATGAACGACTTTAATAATAATCTCAATGGACGGTAATAATTCGTTTTTCTCAATTTTACTAATAATCCCCTGTGCACATACACCTTCAGCAAGTTCTTTTTGAGAAAAACCTAATTGTTTTCTTCTTTGTTTAAATGTTATGGCTATTTTTTGTCTCAATTCGTCTTTTGTTCGCATAGTTACCTCATTCCATTCTATTTATGATAATTTTTTATTTATTATATATTATTATACCATATTTTCACTTCTTGGAATAAAATCAGTAATATTTTTTGAATATTTAATCAAATTTCTGCACAAACTCGATTTTTATTGATGAAAAGATAGTTTCATATATTATCGCATCTGATTGTACATAATTATTTCTTGACCATATAATAAGATATTGTTGTAAAAGTCAGTATGTAATGAAAATAGATACCCATATCATGATTGTTTAGTTAACAGAAAAAAATGGTACTCTAACATTTTAAGTGTTAGAGTACCACTTCCTTTGAGTCATCATTTTATTTTATGATGAGAACTCTTTTTCTTAATTTTCTTGTTTCGCTTGTTCTTCAACTTGTTCGTAAAATTCTTTCCACATAGACAATACATTGTCTTTTGCATAAAAAATATTTCCTTTGGCAGATGCTTGTTGTGCTTGTTCATAATAAGATTCATCTTGCTTTAGACGGTTTAGTACAGACACAAATGTATCAATAGAATTTGCCTTTTCATAAAAATCGAAAAGAATATCTTCATATATTTCTAAATCTCTTAGTAGAATTGGGGTATTGACACACATTGCCTCTAAAATGGTCATTGGAAATAGTTCTTCAAAAGAAGCAAGTAACATCACATCTGCTAAATTATAGACTTCATTCATATATTCTCTATCAACAATACCTAAAAATTTAACATTGTGTGGTGGATTATCGACAACTTTTTCAATTTCTTTGTAGCCGTCACTTATTTTCCCAAACGAGAAACCACCTGCCCATACAAACTGAATATCGGGAAGTTGTTCTGCCATTTTCAATACATCAAAGATACCTTTTCTGGTTTGTAATTGCCCTGCAGATAAAACAACAAAGGCGTCTTTATCTATTCCGTACTTTTCTCTTAAACGCTCTTTTTCATCTTTTGATACTTTGTAAAAATCATCACCTGATACATAATTAGGAATATATGTAACTTTATTACGGTCAATACCATATTTTTCGAGTTCACCAATAAAATATGGGTTAACAGTTACTAAGTAATCCATGCTTTTATAAAATTTAATCATATACCAAAAAAAGATTTTTTTAATTGGTTTGGGTAAATTCAAACTATTTTCAACTGTTTCTGGTAGCATGTGTACATAACCAACTGATTTACCATTTTTTGTCATAAACCATTTTGAAATGGCAAATTTAAAATCAATAGTATGGTAGTGTGTAATTTCACTACATTTTAAAGCGTTCTCGAATATATCAAACTCATCTGCTAAGCCATCTTTGACTAAATTGACTTGTTCAATATAAGCAGAACCAACACCTTGCCCTTTCACACTTGTTGCACTAGAAAGCATATTGATTTGACTTTTTTTCAAAGATTTCACTTCTTTCTATTTTATACGATTTATTATGAAAAGAAATTCGTTAACCATGGCCAAATATGATGAATAAAGAAGAAAATCATTTCTTGCATCATCACGGTAAAGACATAGGTCGAAACAGCTTTTGTTGGGATAAAAATCCATACAAATTTTTTGAATGACATTGTGGTTAAACCTGCAATCATACATAAAATATCATCTGGAGCAGCAGGTAAAAAGAACAAAATACCTAAAATCCATGAGAAACGTTTTTCATTTCTTGTCCAACCCATATATTTATCATATGTTTCATCTGATACAAAACATTTTACAAAAAACTCTCCATACTGTCTTGCTAAATGAAAGGCAATCATAGAGCCTATAAAAATACCTATGTAATTATAAACGAATCCCCATTCATAGCCCCAAACGACCGTTCCACTAACAGAAACCGCTCCTCCGGGAATAATAGGTAAGACAACTTGAATAATTTGTATCAAAATGAATAAAATCGGTCCAAATACACCCAATTGTTTTAAGTGTGTTTCAAACATACCACCTTGGTCAGTCGGTTTAAAATAGGTACCTGTTGCAACCCATATCGCAATCAACACTGTTAAAACTAGACCAACCGTGGCACCAATTTGGACAATTTTACGATATTTTTCTGATATTTCTTTTTTCTTTTCATCTTCTAATTGTTTCATAAATTGTTCCTGCATGTACATACATCCTTCGTTTTTTGATAATTTTTATCATACTACACTTTATCATTTTTTGACATCAGTCTAAAGTATTAAGTCAATAGAAAAACATCCATAAGACGATAAATAATCAGTACCGCCCAAACAAATATGGATACATATCCAATGACGACACTATACTTTTTAAAAAATTGCATTGTCGTAAAAAAGCGGTCTGCTTTATAATTATAAAATAATAAAAAAAATCCTACTAAAACATAGCCAAAAAAGACGTATGGCAAAATAGAATAGCGAAAAATCACTTCTCCTATTTCTTCTATACCAATGAGTACAAATGGGAAAAGAATGATTGAAAACCCTATTTTATACAATATTTTTCTAAATATTAAATAGACGAATGCAACAACCAAGGGTATCAAATACCATATTAACTCTGTTATTGTCATCATGAATACACATTTTTCCTTTCATATCATTAAGCCTGTAACATTCTAAGTTTATACCAGCACTACAAAAAGGTCAAACAAAAGTATTATAAGCCGAAATAAAACCGGATAGTACAATACATTTAAAATAGCTTAATCCTAAGAAAAAATATATGTATATGTTCATATAAACGTAAACGAATAAAATTAGATTTGATATATTATCAAAAAACGATGCATTGACACCTTAATATACACTCTTTTTTCATTATGTTCCATATCATATACATCATTCTCATTAGTGAAATATTATCGAATGCTATTCACTATCAGTATACTGACACCAATACAATTTGATAAAGAACCATAATTTGATAAAGAACCATAATTTTAAAGGTGTTGGTAGCTTCCTTTTGGAAGATACCAACACCAAATATTATAGAACCTCTTTTGCTGAGGTTCTCCTATATCTTATACAAAACGCCTTTAAAACTATCTACTATAAACAAAAAAGGCTCTATAATAAATCGTGTTGGTGGGAATAATCCACCAACACGATTTTGTATATAAAAGTGGACAAAAAAAGAGAAATACCTGTATGATTAAATCACCACAATTAAACAAGGAGGTATTTCTCATGGATTATTATACAAAAAAATTATTGAC
>NZ_WNJX01000039.1:0-12110 GCF_010892375.1 Granulicatella sp. zg-84
GTTATAATTTGTTTTAGACATGATAATGACCTTTCTAATTTTGTGGTGAATCTTAGTAAGTTAATTATCTGTCTTTTTTTGTTTTTATAACACTATTTTGCTTTTGCACTTTATTTTACAACTCGGCAAATGAAAAAGAATAGAAAAATATTCACAAAAAGCCTTTGAAATACTTACAAAACATGATATAATATAAGAAATAAAAAATAATATATTTGTGTAAAGTTGAGTTTTCTATTTTTGAAAAAGAATAGAAAAAAGTGTTGACATTATAGATGAATGTACTATAATTATGCTTGTAACTATTTTACACAAAAAAAAGGAGATAAAAAATTATGAAGAAAAAATTAGTTTTAGCTTCTGCAGTAGCTTTATTAGCAGTAGCTCCATTAGCAAATTCAGTTGTTAACGCTGAAAATATTACTTCAAACGTAGTAGAACGTATACAAGAACGTTTGACACCAAAACAAGAAAGAGAGTTAGGACCTTTAAATAAAAAAGCTTTAGAAACTCAAGTTGCTTATGATGAAGCTACTAAAGCACGTAATGAAAAAGGAGAAATGCTTGCTAAAGCTCAAATGGCATATAGTGAAGCAAGTTATGAACGTAATGTTGTTTTTCCTGAAAAATATGCTGAACTTGAAGTGAAAGAAGCAGATTTATTAAGTCAAGAAAGTGAATACAATACAAACATTGCTAAAGCTAAAGCAGAATTACCTGCTTTAAATACAAGTTTAACTACTAATAAAGCTACTTTAGCTACTCAAGAAAAAGCATTAGATTCTTTAAATGCTGATTTGGCTGCAAAAGAATTAGAAATTAAATCTTATTCAGCACTTGATGGAACTTCAGAATTAAAAAATAAAGCAGAAAAAGCAAAACATGAATTGGAATATCAAGTAGAAACAACTAAAACAGCTATTAAAAAATTAAAAGATAGTATTGCCTTTGATGAAGCAACTAAAGCAAAATTAGAAAGTTATCTTGAAGATTCATATGTAGTTAAACCAACTCTTATTACTGTTGAAATTAACAAAGTAAGAAAAGAAATGGTGAAATTAGATAATGATACAAAAGATGCATTAACTAAAGCAGAAACAGCATTAAAAGCTGCAGAAACAAATTCATTCAATGCGATTTCAGTAGAAAGAGCTGCTTATGTTGCTCATGTTGAAGCAATTAAAGAATTAAATCATTGGTTAGTTGAAAATGGTTTCCCAACAGTTTCAGAAGCTATTGTGGCACCAAGTGAATTATCTGCACCTGAAAAAGATGCTGTAGAAGGTAAAAAACCAGCTCCAGCTGAAAAAGCAGGTGCTCAAGCACAACAAGGTAAAAAAGTATTACCAAAAACAAGCGCAGCTAAATAATTAGTTGTTTATACAAACATTAGACGGAATTTATCTAGCCTAGCTAGGTAAATTCCGCTTTTTAATAAGAAGATAAGGATAGGTAACATGACGGAAAATTTTGAACAGTATGAAGAAAATGCATTAGAAAATCAATCTAATGAAGAAAATACTGAAGAAAAAAATACTAAAAAGATAAATTGGAAAATAGTAGCACCAATTTTAATTCTTATTTTAGCAACATTAGCATTTCTGTTCCCAATGCTAACTAATTCATCTAATCAAAAAGATGCAAAACAAGAAACGCAGTCTAAAACAACACAAGCATATACTGTTAGTCAAGAAGAAAAAGAGTATCTAAAAAAACGTTTTGATGAATTAACAAAAATCAATCAAGATGCCATCGCCTACGTATATGCACCAGGTACTAAATTAGATGAACCCGTTGTTCAAACATCAGATAATTTCACTTACCTAGATAAAACATTTGAAGGTGAAAATATACCTTACTTAGGTACCGTCTTTATGGATATGGACAACAAAAAAGATTTTAATGACCGCTTAACATGGTTATTCGGACATGCTCGAGGTAGTAAAGTATCAGATAATCGTATGTTTAATGACGTAAATTACTACGATAAGCAAGAATATTTTGATCAACATAAATATGTTGTCATTGAAACACCAACACGTAAATTTTATTACGAAGTAGCATTTATGATTATTGTTCCAGAAGATACAGCATTCTATAAAACAGAATTTAAAGATGATGATGAATTTTTACAACAACTCACAGAAGTAAAGTCACAAGCAAAAGTCTTTAACAAAGACATTAAATTAGAAAAAACGGATAAATACTTGGTCTTATCAACATGTCGTGAAGAAGATGAAACCATTCGTTCTAATTTATATGTTAGACAAATTCCTGATAAAGAATTGCCAGATTTCTTAGCAAAAAACAAAGATAAATTAGGCTACGTTAAAACAAGATAAAACAAAATCCACTTAGTAAATTTACTAGGTGGATTTTTACTGTAAACAGCCAATAATATTTGACAAAACAACTATTTATTCAGTATAATATAGAAGTGTGAGTGTCTATAAAAAGACAACTCTCCTTGCTCTTTTAGAGCCAAAGTCCATAAGGAGGTAGGAAAATGAGTCAAGCAACTAATTATGAAATTTTGTACATTATTCGTCCAAATATCGAAGAAGCTGCAAAAGAAGAATTGATTGCACGTTTTGATGGAATTTTGAAAGATAACGGTGCTACTGTTATTGAATCAAAATTATGGGCAAAACGTCGTTTAGCTTACGAAATTAAAGATTTCCGTGAAGGTATCTATCATATCGTTAAATTATCAGCAACAGATGCTGTTGCGATTAATGAGTTTGATCGTTTAGCTAAAATCAATGGTGATATTTTACGCCATATCATCGTAAAAGAAGAAGCTTAAGATATTAGAAAGGAGTTAACAAAATGAATGTTGTATCATTAGTAGGTAGATTAACAAGAGATGTTGAATTACGCTATACGCCAAGTGGAACAGCGTACGGACGTTTTACACTCGCTGTAAATAGACGTGTACCAAACCAACAAGGTGTTAGAGAAGCTGATTTTATAAACTGTGTTATTTGGAATAAAGCCGCTGAAAATTTAGCGAACTATACGCATAAAGGGTCCCAAATAGGTATTCAAGGACGTATCCAAACAGGCAGTTATGACAATCAGCAAGGACAAAAAGTCTATACAACAGATGTTGTGGTAGAAAATTTTGATTTCTTAGAAACAAAGGCATCTAGTGAACAAAGACCTGCTCAACAAAATAATTTTACAGCTCCTAGTCAAAACGACTTTTCATTGAATAATAGTCAACCAGATTTTGAAACATTTGATATTTCTGATGATGACTTACCATTTTAATGAACGAATTATTTAAGGAGGAATAAAGATGTCTGTACAACAACGTGGAAATCGTGGCGGTATGCGTAGACGTAAAAAAGTTTGTTATTTCTGTGCGAACCATATTGACCACCCAGATTTTAAAGATGTTGAATTATTGAAACGTTTCATTTCAGAAAAAGGTAAAATTTTACCTCGCCGTGTAACAGGTACATGTGCGAAACATCAACGCGCTTTAACAGTAGCAATTAAACGTGCACGTGTGATGGGATTATTACCATTTACAACAGCTGATTAATTTTGATGACTATTTGGTTTTTGCCAGATAGTCTTTTTTATAAAATGTTTCACGTGAAACATTTTATAAAAAAGACTAGTATTTATGATATAATATCTATAAGGAAAGGTGATTATATGAAAGTTATATTTTTAAAAGATGTTAAAGGGTCTGGAAAAAAAGGCGAAGTAAAAGAAGTTGCAGACGGATACGCTAAAAACTTTTTAATTAAAAACGGGCATGCAAAACCTGCAACACATAGTAATCTAAGTGAATTACAAGGTCAAACAAAAGCAAAAGAAAAAGAAGAAGCACATAAATTAGAAGAAGCATTAAAACTAAAAGAATTAATTGAAAAAGAAGAAACAGTTGTTGAAATCTATGCAAAAGCTGGTGAAGATAATAAACTATTTGGTACAATTACCAATAAACAAATTGCAGAAATTTTATCAAAAGAGTTTAATATAGATATTGATAAACGTAAGATTGATATGCCTGCATCTATTAAAGCACTAGGTTATGTTAGAATTCCAGTGAAATTACACAAACAAGTTAATTCTGTCGTGACAGTATTAGTCAAAAAACTAGATTAGTTGCCGTAGGAGAAAAATATGGAAGAACTACATCTCGATAGACAATTACCTCAAAATATTGAGGCTGAACAAGCTGTATTAGGCTCAATATTTTTTGATGAAACAGCTATTATCAATGTAGTGAGTATACTAGACTATACAGATTTTTATAGTATAAAAAACAGATTGATTTTTAGCGTGATGCAAAAATTAAATAATGAAGATAAAAATATAGATTTTGTAACAGTCCAAAATGAACTGGAAAAACAAAATTATTTAGAAAATATAGGTGGTATTGAATATTTAATTCAACTAACACAAACAGTACCTACTGCAGCCAATGTTGAATATTATGCTAATATTGTCTTAGAAAAATCGGTGTTAAGAAAACTTATCCACACAGCAACTGATATTATCAAAATGAGTTATGATGATAAAGATAGTTTGGAAACTGTGATTGACCAATCTGAACGTATGATTTTAAATATTTCAGAAAATAATCAAAATAGGAATGGATTTATTAAAATATCAGATATTCTTGGTGATACAGTCAATCAACTTGAAGTTTTAGCAAAACAAAAAGGTTTTGTAACAGGTATATCAACAGGTTACATTGATTTAGATAAAATGACAACAGGATTACACCCTGAAGAATTAGTTATTTTAGCTGCACGACCAGCCGTAGGTAAAACAGCATTTGTTTTAAATATTGCACAAAATGTTGCAACAAAATCAAATGGAACGGTTGCTATATTCAGTTTAGAAATGGGAGCAGAATCTTTAGTTAATCGTATGTTATGTGCAGAGGGAAATATTGATGCAGGACATATGAGAACAGGTAACTTAACGGATGAAGAGTGGGATAATCTCTTTATTGCAATGGGAAGTTTAAGTCGTGCTAATATTTATATTGATGATACACCAGGAATAAAAGTATCTGAAATTCGTGCAAAATGTCGTCGTCTTGTCCAAGAGAAAAAAGAGTTAGATCTAATTGTGATTGATTATTTACAACTTATCGAAGGAACTGGTCGAGAAAACAGACAGCAAGAAGTATCTGAAATTTCACGACAACTCAAAAAAATAGCAAAAGAGTTAAAAGTACCTGTCATTGCACTTTCTCAATTATCCCGTGGTGTAGAACAAAGACAAGACAAACGTCCTGTGCTAAGTGACATAAGAGAATCGGGTTCTATTGAACAAGACGCTGATATTGTTGCGTTTTTATATCGTGATGACTATTATCAACGTGATACAGATAATAGTGAAGAAGAAACAATCGAAAATAATATTGTGGAAGTTATTATTGAAAAAAATAGAAGTGGTGCTAGAGGAACGGTTAAACTCTTATTTAAAAAAGAATTTAATAAATTTTCATCCGTTACATATGTGCAAGAATAGGGAGTACTTCATGTGCTTCTTATTCTTTTTTATGCTAAAAAATAAATATATAATAGGTAGCAATTTTTGTATTATTTTCTTTAAAAAAATGTTGACTTTATCATAAAAAAATGCTATTCTTTAAAAGGTGCTTTTATAACAGATTCCTGAAAAATCAGTCGTGCTGACTGATATGAAAGCCAAGTTTAGTCACATGAAAAGTGTTGATTATTTTTTTGAAGAAAAAATGAAACACCTGGATGTGTGGACTAGAATTTTTGAGAATAACCCATCAGGGAAGGAGGAAAACTAATGCCTACTATTAACCAATTAGTTCGCAAACCACGTAAATCAGCGGTTGAAAAATCAAATTCTCCAGCTTTAAACAAAGGTTATAATAGTTTCAAAAAAACTCAAACAAATACAAGTTCTCCACAAAAACGTGGAGTATGTACTCGTGTTGGGACAATGACACCTAAAAAACCTAACTCAGCGTTACGTAAATACGCTCGTGTGCGTTTGTCTAACTTAATCGAAGTAACTGCATATATCCCAGGTATCGGACACAACTTACAAGAACACAGTGTTGTTTTAATTCGTGGTGGACGTGTTAAAGACTTACCAGGGGTTCGTTACCATATCATTCGTGGTGCTTTGGATACAGCCGGTGTAAACAACCGTATGCAAGGTCGTTCAAAATATGGTACAAAAAGACCAAAAGCTAAAAAATAATAAAACTTGTTTATAAGAGAATTTGAAAGGAGGAAATTAAATGCCTCGTAAAGGTCCAGTTGCAAAACGTGATGTATTACCAGATCCGTTATACAATTCAAAATTAGTAACTCGTTTGATTAACCGTTTAATGGTTGATGGAAAACGTGGTAAAGCAGCAACTATTTTATATAAAGCATTTGATATCGTTAAAGAACAAACTGGAAATGATCCAATGGAAGTTTTCGAACAAGCAATGGAAAACATTATGCCAGTTCTTGAAGTTAAAGCTCGTCGTGTAGGTGGTTCTAACTACCAAGTACCAGTTGAAGTTCGTGCTGAACGTCGTACAACATTAGGATTACGTTGGTTAGTAAACTACGCACGTTTACGTGGAGAAAACACAATGGAATTACGCTTAGCTCGTGAAATCATGGATGCAGCGAATAATTCTGGTGCTTCTGTTAAAAAACGTGAAGATACACATAAAATGGCTGAAGCAAACAAAGCATTTGCTCACTATCGTTGGTAAGATAGAAAAACTAGTCCGTGTTATATTGACATATAGATTTGCCGAAGTTATATAGCTTCGGTATTTCACTAGTTTGTATTTAAAGTTAGTAAAAAGAAAGGTGAGAAAAAACCAATGGCAAAAAGAGAGTTTTCATTAGAAAACACACGTAATATTGGTATCATGGCTCATATTGATGCTGGTAAAACAACAACAACTGAGCGTGTCCTATACTACACAGGCCGTATCCATAAAATTGGTGAAACACACGAAGGTGCTTCACAAATGGACTGGATGGAACAAGAACAAGAACGTGGAATTACAATCACTTCTGCTGCAACAACAGCACAATGGAATAATACACGTATCAACATCATTGACACACCAGGACACGTGGACTTCACTGTTGAGGTTGAACGTTCACTACGTGTTTTAGACGGTGCGGTTGCTTTGCTTGATGCTCAATCAGGTGTTGAGCCTCAAACAGAAACAGTATGGCGTCAAGCAACTACATACGGTGTTCCTCGTATCGTATTTGTAAACAAAATGGATAAAACTGGTGCAAACTTCTTGTACTCAGTTGATACATTACACAATCGTTTACAAGCAAATGCTCATCCAATCCAATTACCAATCGGTGCGGAAGATACATTTACTGGTATCATTGACTTAGTAACAATGAAAGCTGAAATCTACACAAATGATTTAGGTACAGAAATTCAAGAAACAGAAATTCCTGCTGATTATCAAGAATTAGCTGAAGAATGGCGTACTAAATTGATTGAAGCAGTTGCTGAAACTGATGAAACATTGATGGAAAAATACTTAGAAGGTGAAGAAATCACTGTAGAAGAATTAAAAGCTGGTATCCGTAGAGCAACAGTTAATGTTGAATTTTATCCAGTATTATGTGGATCTGCGTTCAAAAACAAAGGTGTACAAATGATGCTAGATGCTGTTGTAGAATACTTACCATCTCCATTAGATGTTCCTGCAATCAAAGGTATTGACCCAAATACAGACGAAGAAACAGAACGTCCTGCAAGTGACGAAGCACCATTTGCTGCTTTGGCATTTAAAGTAATGACTGACCCATTCGTAGGTCGTTTAACATTCTTCCGTGTATATTCTGGTACATTACAATCAGGTTCTTATGTACAAAATGCTACAAAAGGTAAACGTGAACGTGTAGGACGTATCTTACAAATGCACGCTAACTCACGTCAAGAAATTCCAGAAGTATTCTCAGGTGATATTGCCGCTGCGGTTGGTTTAAAAGACACAACAACAGGAGATACTTTATGTGATGAGAAAAATGAAGTTATCTTAGAATCTATGGAATTCCCAGAGCCAGTTATTGAAGTTGCGATTGAACCAAAATCAAAAGGCGACCAAGATAAAATGGGTATTGCGTTACAAAAATTATCTGAAGAAGACCCAACATTCCGTGCTTCAACAAACCCAGAAACTGGTGAAACAATTATCGCTGGTATGGGTGAGTTACACTTAGACATTATCGTTGATCGTATGCGTCGTGAGTTTAAAGTAGAGGCAACTGTTGGTGCTCCGCAAGTTTCATATCGTGAAACATTCCGTGCTTCAACTCAAGCTGAAGGTAAATTTGTTCGTCAATCAGGTGGTAAAGGTCAATACGGTCACGTATGGATTGAATTTACACCAAATGAAGAAGGAGCAGGTTTCGAATTTGAAAATGCTATCGTCGGTGGGGTTGTTCCTCGTGAATATGTTCCTGCTGTTGAGGCTGGTTTGAAAGATGCTATGGAAAATGGTGTATTAGCTGGTTATCCATTAGTAGACATTAAAGCTAAATTATATGATGGTTCATACCATGATGTTGACTCATCTGAAACAGCGTTTAAAGTTGCAGCTTCTCTTGCATTACGTGCAGCAGCTAAAAAAGCTCAACCTACAATTTTAGAGCCAATGATGGCAGTAGAAATTACAGTTCCAGAAGAATACTTCGGAGATGTAATGGGTCACGTTAACTCACGTCGTGGACGTGTTGAAGGATCTGAAATTCGTGGTAATGCACAAGTTGTTAAAGGTATGATTCCTTTATCAGAAATGTTCGGATACGCAACAACATTACGTTCTGCAACACAAGGTCGTGGTACATTCTCAATGACATTCGATCACTATGAAGATGTTCCTAAATCTATTGCAGAAGAAATCATCAAGAAAAATGGTGGAAATAAAGAAGACTAGTATTTTGTTTTGAAAATCTTCTTGTGTAATAGTTGATTTTCTTGATAAAAATAGTTATAATTTGATAGGGTATGTAGAGATTTTTCTCTAATATAACTAAAACAAATGTATTTTAGGAGGAATTAAATTAAAATGGCAAAAGAAAAATTTGACCGTTCAAAACCACACGTAAATATTGGTACAATTGGACACGTTGACCACGGTAAAACAACTTTAACAGCAGCTATTACAACTGTATTAGCTAAGAAAGGTTACGCAGAAGCTTCTGACTATGCTTCAATCGATAAAGCTCCAGAAGAACGCGAACGTGGTATCACAATCAACACAGCTCACGTTGAATACCAAACAGACAGTCGTCACTATGCACACGTTGACTGCCCAGGACACGCTGACTACGTTAAAAACATGATCACTGGTGCTGCTCAAATGGACGGAGCTATCTTAGTAGTATCTGCTGCTGATGGTCCAATGCCACAAACTCGTGAGCACATCTTATTATCTCGTCAAGTAGGTGTTCCATACATCGTTGTTTTCTTAAACAAAATGGACATGGTTGACGACCCAGAATTAATTGAATTAGTAGAAATGGAAGTTCGTGACTTATTATCAGAATACGACTTCCCAGGTGACGATACTCCTATCGTTGCTGGTTCAGCTTTACGTGCTTTAGAAGGCGATGCTGAATACGAACAAAAAATCTATGACTTAATGGATGCTGTTGATGCTTACATCCCAACTCCAGAACGTGATACAGACAAACCATTCATGATGCCAGTTGAGGACGTATTCTCAATCACTGGTCGTGGTACTGTTGCAACAGGTCGTGTTGAACGTGGACAAGTTCGCGTTGGTGACGAAGTTGAAATCGTAGGTATTGCAGAAGAAACTTCTAAAACAACTGTTACAGGTGTTGAAATGTTCCGTAAATTGTTAGACTACGCAGAAGCTGGAGATAACATTGGTACATTATTACGTGGTGTTACACGTGACAACATTGAACGTGGACAAGTTTTATCTAAACCAGGTTCAATCACACCTCATACAAAATTCACTGCTGAGGTTTACGTTTTAACTAAAGAAGAAGGTGGACGTCATACTCCATTCTTCTCAAACTACCGTCCTCAATTCTACTTCCGTACAACAGACGTTACAGGTGTTGTTGAATTACCTGCAGGTACTGAAATGGTAATGCCTGGTGATAACGTAACTGTTACAGTTGAATTGATTCACCCAATCGCGATTGAAGAAGGTACAAAATTCTCAATCCGTGAAGGTGGACGTACAGTTGGTGCTGGTGTAGTTTCATCTATCCAAGCTTAATAATCAACTACAAAGAGCATTGCTTTCGCAATGCTCTTTTTATTGTGGAGTTTAGCTATCTCTTGAACAATGGAGTGAAATAAACCGTAATGCTCCACACACCATCTGTGTGGAGCATGCGAATTATGTAGTACTATAATAAATTGTGTAAACAGAATATATAGTATAACTGAAATAAGAATTTCTTAAATAGTAAAAGTTAAAAAATCAATGTTTATAGCAAATAGATTTTCTGATTTTATATATACTCAAATCTGTTAATACACTAGAAAACACTAGATAAACAAATTAAATATCCACAAGTATTGATTTGATACTTTTTTTATTGTTAATAACTTTGTAAAATGTTTTGAATAGGCTGCGGTAAAAACCTAATAGGTATCTCATTACTTTTATAAAAATCTTTTTTAAAAATTCGACGAAATCAAGTACCCCTATACATAGTGATATCTTAAAATAAGAAATAGAAAGATAAATAAAACAATATATAAATATACTATATATCAGTATGTTGATTATTTATTAAAAAAATATTAAATATTAAAAAAACTTTTAAATATAGACGTTGCAAATACAAATCAATTCGATTTAAGGAACTTGTATTATAGAATATTAACCAAAATAAGAAAATTTTATCCACTATTTCTATTTTTGTATGTAATTTCTAAAAAATTGGGTAAAAATATATACAAATTATTTGAAAGATTATACTTTTATAATTAGGGGTGGATTTTATGAAACAATTACTTGAAAAATTGTTAATGATATTAGAAAAATTAGAGGGCAGTGAACAGACATCAGAGTTTCCTAGAAATTATATTTTAGATGATTTAGAAAATCATAATAGAGAACATAGAATTATTGATCAAACGACTATTCAACATCTATTTTTTCAAGCAAAAAAAGTAAAATCAATGGATGTGGATGACGATGTTTACGCAATTATTCATTTGGGAGATGAATATGCACCATATAAATCAATGCTACTTTCATTTAGTACAATTCCATTGATTAGCAAAGAATCGACTAATGGTATTATGAGTAGACTGTTTATTAAATTAGGGATAGGGTATCATCAGTATTGTGATATTATTAAAATGATGTTTAATACGCCTTTGTATAGATTACCTTATATTTATGGTGGAAAAATGTATTTACCTGCATCTGGGCCAACGAAACAATCATGTACGTGGTATGCTTTGCACCATATTCTAAAATATACAAAAGACTCTGAATACGGAGATGTTTTACTGACTTTTAAACAGCATATTCATATTAAGGCAGAATTAACAAAAGATTCATTTCAAAAACAGCTAGAACGAGCTAATATTTTATACCAACTACAACAAGAAGGGCTAAAATATCTCATGATAGATGTATATGGATATGATTCAAATATAGAAACGTTCTTGAATTTTTCCGCTTCTGAAAATGTTGTAACAAAATATCAAAAAGAAAATAGAATGAACATAGCAAAAGACAATCCGTATCTTTTATTGTTGTTATTGTCTAAAATTATTGGGAATAGTGATGTAACTGAAAGAATGATAAAAGAAATATGCCAAATAAAGCCGAATAAAGATCAAATATAACGATTTAAAAAATATAATTTATGTATATTTAACTTTTCGCAATTATAAAAGTTCGGTTTTGTAACTTCTTTTATAAAAGCGAAATAAAAATAAAATAGTATCAATGAAATAGCGACTCGCCAAAAACGTTGATCTGACGGGGGAAATAAAAAAGTTTGAAAAAAAAGAAAAAAAGTTTGAAAAAGGTGTTGACAAAAAAAAGGTGTGTTGGTATGATGTATAAGTCGTCGCAAGGGACGACAAAACGACTGGAAACAGTCGACACAGCC
>NZ_WNJX01000040.1:0-11955 GCF_010892375.1 Granulicatella sp. zg-84
AAAATTGGTTTTAAATGGTGTGCTTCTTTTTTCAAAAATTTGACTTGTTTTGTTGTCAACATTAAATAATTGCCTCCCTAATTGTTACGTCCACACCTTTTGGAACATAAACAGCTACTTTACCTTTATGATGCATTGTAATCCAACCCAATCCAGAAATTACAATATCCATTTGTTTTTTGATAAAAAATTCACTACGTACAAATGCCACATCTTCTTGCGGGACAGGCGATAATAAACCACCTTTATGTTTGTCATAAAAAGCTGTTGCTCCATTTAATTTTGTGCGATGTAACAACAATTCTTGAGCAAAATAAAATGTCATAGCATTTTTTTCTCCCGATAAATAATCAAAACGAGCTAATCCTCCAAGAAATAATGTTTGTTCTTCATTTAATTGGAATGTCACCGGCTTTAATTCTTTTTGTGGAGATACTAGTTTCAATGATTTTTCATCTAAATAATGTGCCATTTGATGACGATGAATAATTCCTGGCGTATCAATTAAATCAGCGCCATCCTCAAAAGGAATACGAATTTGATCTAATGTTGTTCCTGGAAATTGAGATGTTGTTATCAATTCTTGTGTACCACCTAAACTAGAAATAATAGCATTGATTAAAGTTGATTTTCCAACATTTGTGACACCTACAACATAGACATCTTTACCCTGCCTACGATGTTCAATAACATCTAATAAGGCATCAATCTCTTTTTTCTTTTTACCACTTGCCATGACAATATCAATAGGCTTAATGCCTTGTGTGTGTAATTGTTCTTTTAACCAGTGTTTCACACGATTTAAATTAACGGATTTTGGCAATAAATCAACTTTATTAGCAACAATCAAAATATCGTTTTTGCCTGCAAAACGATGCAAACCAGAAATCATAGAACCATAAACATCAAAAATATCAATCACATTCACAATCAAGGCATCACGTGAACCTATTTCATGCAACATGGCTAAAAAATCATCATCGGATACGGATACTTTTTCTAATTGATTATAGTGTCTTAATTTAAAACAACGTTGACAATAAAGTTGTCCTGTTTCAATACCTTTTTCATACGCAGATTTCGGCGTATACCCTTTTTCTTTTGGATTTTCTGTTTGTATAGCTAATCCACAACCTATACAAAAAAGTGTTTCAGTCAAGTGTTTCTCTCCATTCTAAATGATATTTTTTTTGCCATTTTGCTAAAATACGTCTTTCAAAAAAACGATTGATTTTTGTCATAAAATAATCACTGTTTACAAGTGGTTTTACCATAACTGTTCTCATTTTTGATAAAGTACCGGCTACAATATCAGTCAATAATTGATCTCCCACCATAATTGTTTTATCTGGTGTACTTTGTAAATTCTCCATTGCTTTTTTCAAACCACTAGACAGTGGCTTTTTAGCACTGGCAACATAAGGGATATCTAAAGTATTCGCTACTTTGGCAACACGATTTTGTCGATTATTCGATACAATGGCTACTTGAATATGTGCCTCTTTTAAGGTTTGTAACCATTCTTTTAAAGCAGGGGTCCCTAATGGATCACACCAAGCAACAATCGTATTGTCTAAATCAACTAAAACAGTATGAATATCATGTGTTTGTAATGCTTCTGGCGTTAAACCATAAACACTATTTAACATCCATGTTGGTTTAAACGATGTCATGCTCGCTCTCCTTTACGTTTATATTTGTATCATCAATCAGATATGGTGGACGTTTTTTTACTTCGTAGTAAATTTTACCAATGTACTCTCCCAAAACACCAATCGAGATGAGTTGCACACCACCAATCACTAAAATGGCAGAAATTGTCGTAAAATACCCACCAACCGTCACACCCTCTTTTAATATTGTGATAAATGTCCATAAAATATATAAAAATGACATGAGCACACATACTAATCCTAATTGAAAGGTGATGCGTAAAGGTTTGTCGTTAAATGATAAAATACCTTGCACACCATAGTTAAATAATTTTTTCAACGACCATTTTGTTTCTCCAACTTGACGTTCTTGATTTTCATACTCGATAATTTTTTGTTTAAAGCCAATCCAAGAAAAAAGACCTTTTGAAAAACGATTGCTCTCTTTTAATGACAATAAAGCATCGACTGCTTTTCTGCTTAATAAACGAAAATCGCCAACACCGTCAACCATTTCAACATCTGTTAAATGATTGACAATTTTATAATACATCTTGGCAAAAAACGTTTTAGATACAGAATCTCCCGTTCGTGTTCTTTTGGCAATTACTTGATCATATCCAGCATGAAAAGCATTGATCATTTCTTTAATAAGTAGAGGAGGATGTTGTAAATCAGCGTCCATAATAATCACAGCTTGTCCACTTGCGTAACTCAATCCTGCAAGCATTGAACTTTCTTTTCCAAAATTACGACTAAAGCTAATGTATTTTACATGATTGTCTTTTTTTGCCAATAATTTTAATTGCAATAACGTGTTATCTTTACTGCCGTCATTGACAAAAATCAATTCATAAGACATACCAATCTCTTTTAATACATCAATCACGTGCTTATATAGCAAAGGAATGGCTCCTTCTTCGTTGTAACAAGGAATTATAATTGATAACATCATCCTTACTCCTTTCTATTTTTTAGCTAAATCAGTAATATAATCAAAAAATGCTGTTGGATTGACATCATATACTAAGTCAACTGGTCGTCCATTTTCTACTTTTATCGTGCGTCCTTTACTTGCTCCTGTTGTGACCACATCACTGTATACAATGTCACGTTTGACTAAAGCTTCTTGTCCAAATGAAGCTGTCGTTAATACATCCCATAAGAAATATGTTGAGTTCGTTACAAAATGAGTCAATGGTGGTACGATAGCATAACATTGTCCTAAAAAGTCAACTCCCTCAAAACGACGTTGACTTGCCCACATATCACGTACATCTAATGTTAAAGGAACTTTTCTTGTACTTTCTAAAGCAACTAATTCAATTTTGATTGAAGAATCCCAAACACGTTTTGCGGCAAATGGATCCCAAAATACATTCCACTCTGCTGTTCCATCATGCTCCGGTTCTTCAATATTGCCATGCTCTAAAAATGTTCCACCCATCCAATATAATTTATTGATTTTTTCTTCAATGCTTGCATCCATTTCTAACGCTCTTGCCAAATCGGTTAATGGACCAACAAAAACTAAATCAATTTTTTCATCACTATTTTTTAAGACATGCACTAAATCTTCATGTGCTTTCAAAGAACTATCTTGAATACTTACTGGTTTATGTTCATTTAAAATAGGTAAGGCATCTACTGTAAAAGCGTGCATGCGCCATTCTTTAGGAAATGGATGAACCGGTCTTGAATTAGAAGATGCAACTTTGATATGTTTTTTATCTTTTTCTGATCCGAATTTTTCAATAATTTTTTTACTTGCAGATACGGCAGGTTCTAAATAACAATCTGCTTCAATGACACCAACACCAACAACTTCAACATCGTCCATTTTCAATAATAAATATAAAGATACTAAATCATCTACACCACCGTCATGGTTTAAATATACTTTTCTTGTCATATTCTCTCTACCTTCTTATTTTAATAAATCAAAATATTTTTTATTGCTTGTTGTACTACGCATTCCTTTTAAAATAGCCTCTGTATACTCGAGTGAATCTCCTTTCATACTGTTACGCATTTTAAAAATTAAGTCTAAACGTTTTTTATCTATCAATAATTCTTCACGACGTGTGCCTGATTTTTTTATATCAATTGCAGGAAAAATACGTCTTTCTGCTAGTTCTCTGGATAAATGTAATTCCATATTACCAGTTCCTTTAAATTCTTCATAAATCACATCGTCCATGCGACTACCTGTATCAATCAATGCCGTTGCAAGAATTGTTAAACTACCGCCGTCCTCAATATTACGTGCGGCTCCAAAAAAACGTTTTGGTTTATAAAAAGCGGCTGGATCAATCCCTCCACTCAATGTTCGACCAGACGGAGGAATAACAAGATTATATGCTCTAGCTAAACGGGTAATGCTATCCATTAAAATGACAACATCTTTTTTTTCTTCAACTAAGCGTAATGCTCGTTCATGAACTAACTCAACTAAACGTACATGGTTTTCAGGTTGTTGATCAAATGTCGAATAAACCACTTCTCCGTTAATACTGCGTTCTAAATCAGTTACTTCTTCTGGACGTTCGTCAATCAATAAGACAATTAAATAAACGTCTGGATAATTTTGTGTAATTCCTTTGGCAATCGTTTTAATCAATGATGTTTTACCTGCTTTTGGAGGTGCAACAATTAACCCACGCTGTCCAAACCCAATTGGTGCTACCCAGTCAATCACACGTGCAGCAATATCATTTGTTTTATGTTCCAAAACAATTTGTGTGTCTGGATAAAGTGGGACTAAAGCTGGAAAATGCTCTCTTTCTTTAGCTTTTTCTGGATCTTGTCCATTGACTTTTAACACATGCATTAACCCATTGCGACGTTCACTTTGTTTTGGTGGACGAGCCGTTCCTGTCACTAAATCGCCTCTTCTTAAATCAAAGCGACGCATTTGTGAATTAGAAATATAAATATCTTCTTGACTTGGGGTATAATTTATTGGACGTAAAAAACCATAGCTATCTTGTCCGTTATAAACAACGTCTAAAACACCTTCAACTGTAAAGAAACCTTGTGTTTCTTCTTGTGCACGAATGACAGCCATGCACAATTCCTTTTTATTCATTTGACTATATGAGGGAATATTTAATTCTCTAGCATATTTATAAATTTCTTTTAACGTTTCTTGCTCAAGTGTTTCTAAAGTCCAAATATTTTCCATTAGTCGCCTCCAATTTCAACCATTTCAATATCCGCCCCTAATGCACGTAAATTATCGATAATATGGGCATATCCTCTTAAAATATGCTCTACACCATAAATTTCTGTTGTTCCCTCTGCCATTAAACCGGCAATTAATAAACATGCCCCTGCTCTTAAGTCGCTAGCTGTGACTTGTGCACCCATAAGACGTTCAGAAGGCCCATTGAAACGAATCGTATCTCCTTCTACTTTGACATTTGCACCCATTCTCACCAATTCAGCAATGTGTTTCACACGTTTTGGATAAATCGTATCTAAAACCGTTCCTGTTCCTGTTGCTTTTAATAATAATGGTGTAATCGGTTGTTGTAAATCAGTCGCAAATCCCGGATAAGGTTGCGTTTTAATTGATACCATATTTAATTCTTTCGTTGGTTTTACTAAAATATCTTCTTCTCCAACAACAAAATCGACACCCATTTCGTCTAATTTCGCCAAAAAACTTTCAATATGTTCGGCTATGACATTTTTGACTAAAATACCCTCACCGCAAGCGGCTGCCAATGACAAATACGTTCCTGCTTCAATACGATCTGGTATAACGGCATGTGTACAGCCATGTAAGTGTTCCACACCATCAATACGAATAGTGGCTGTACCTGCACCACGGATATTAGCACCCATTTTATTCAATAATGTTACCACATCAACAATTTCAGGCTCTTTTGCTGCGTTTTCTATAATGGTTCTACCTTTTGCTTTCACCGCTGCAAGAATACAGTTAATTGTGGCACCAATAGACACAACATCAAAGTAAATACGTGTGCCATGTATCCCGTGTTTTTTAGCATCTAAAGAAATAGCACCTTGCTCATTCGTCACGGTTGCACCTAATTTTTCAAAAGCTTTAATATGCTGATCAATTGGACGAGGACCTAAAAAACAACCTCCAGGTAATCCAATAACTCCTTCATGAAAACGAGCCAATGTTGCACCCATAAAGTAATAAGAAGCACGTAAACTTTGAATTTTACCACTTGGCATTGGAACAGATTTTATATGCGTTGGATCTATTGTTAACACGCCATTATCAAATACTGCCTTTACATTAAAATCATGTAATATCTCAATCAATGCATGTACATCTTTAATATCTGGTACACCTTCTAAAGTTACTGGGCTATCCGCTAAAATGGCAGCTGGAATAAGTGCTACAACACTATTTTTTGCACCATTTATTGTCACTTCCCCAAATAGTTTTTTGCCCCCGTGAACAACAATTTTTTTCATGTTTCATTCTCCTTAAAACGTATCTACTATCTCTCATTCGCAATTTTCTTATTTTTGTCTAAATGACAAAAACACCCATTTTAGAATAGCTTAAAATGAGTGAAATGTCTATCTTTTTATGTTGTATTCACGTTTCTTCTTGAATGCTGTGCATAAATCGTATAGAATAATATTTAATTTATATAATCATTAAGGATATTCTATGGAAAAACATGTATAAAATAACGATACATTTTTAATTCATCTATGAGAGGACTACTATATTCATAACCAACCGATTACAGAATTATCGAAAAAATATGCCTTGAGTCAATACAAACTTTTAAAAGAGCTAGACGAATCGAAAGATAAAAAGCTTGTTAAAATTTTTATTCATTAGCTTTATCCGTAAAGACGTATTATTTGAATCATTAGACACAGCTGTTGTTGTTTTATACGGTCACCCATTCAATATCAATGGACAATTTTTATCAATCAATCACAACAAAACATTTGGGCTGTCGTTAGAAAATATTTTCTACATTTCTATCCGAATTAGTGTATGTAATAACAAATTTAAATCATCTGCCATTATCGGTACATTAAAAGGAAGTTTATGAACGCATTTATTTTTAGACAAAAAATTTGCATTGAAAATTTTGGATACATTATGAAAATAATAACAGAGTTTATGCAAAAATCCAAATGGAGACGTACTTGCGCCATAAAGCAGTCTACAATAAAATTGTGTTTACCATCTACACTACGATGGTCTAAGTACATAAATCCTTTTTCTTTATTATCCCGATGGTAATAGCCACTTTCTTTATCAGTCGTACTTTCTTTAATAGTTTTAGAGCTGGTTTTATCGGTGTAATGAAACGGCTTTTTTCAAATAGCTTCTCGTTCGGCGTTGATTTCGTTTTCTAAATCTCGTTTACGTTCCTGAACCACTTCAATAACGGCGTTTCTAAATTTATTTTTATTGGTGTTTGCTTTAATGTGTGTGGAATCTGTGAATAATGCTGTGCCGCTAATTAAATGATGTGAGATAGCTTGGTGTACAATAGTGTTGAATATATCTTCAAACACAGACGTACCTTGAAAACGGCGAATATAATTTTGAGAGAAAGTAGAATAATGTGGGGTAGGTTTAGAGAAAGGGAGGTTTAAAAACCATCTAAACGCTACATCCGTTTCGACACGTTTAATGGTTTCTCGCATGGATTTAATGCCATAAATATCTTTTAAAAAGACCAATTTAAATAAAACAACAGGGTCTAAACTATTACGACCGTTGGTATGACTATAATAGGGAGAAGTAATCTCATAAATAAAGTTGAAATCAATTGATTTATCAATTTTACGTAGTAAATGGTCTTTTGGTACTAATTCGGACAATGTGTTTAATATGATTTCATCATTTGGGTGAGTTTCTTTATAAAACATAGATTTTTCCCTCCTTTTTCTTATCTCTATTATACCACTTTTAAGCGTTATTATCGTATCAGACGTTGTGGTACGAATGACTTCGTTCTCGCACGTAGTAGAGAACGAGCGATGTATCGTGTACATCGTGGTAAGCCGTACAACTTAACGTCTGATACGAAAAAAGACTGTCGACATTTTAATTTGTCAACAGTCTGAGACGGTATTGCTACCGTCCTTACACTAAAATCAAATTGTATATTATAACTAGATTGAATTAAATCTTTAAATTTTCACATCAAATTTTGCAATTCTACCAGATTAATTCCCATAATTCTTAAAATATCAGTAAACGCTACTTTCTGCCTTTTGAAGAATTTACCGAGCGAATTCTCCAAGCTACTTTCTACCTGCTGTCTTTATAATTTTTCCCATTCTAATGACCACCCCTTACTTTTTGATCGTTATTATTACATCTTCATTCGACAATAAGTCTGTAACTTCCTGCTCCGGTAAATCTATTTTTCCAAGCTTCGTATATGCCCATGAATTTGAACCATAAAACACAACAAGATTATTACTGTTATAAAGGACTATATCCCCATTGTGTGTGGTCATCTGTTTATCATTACTTCTATACTGCTTTCTCAATGAACCCACCTGCTCATTACCTCCGTACCTAGACATACTGATAACCATATCACCCTCTGAGACATCTTCCATTAGTGACCTCGTCGAAGCATTATCCTCCCATATAACAGGAACAAGCGTATCATTAATATATAATTTCATATCATATTTCTGACTTTCTTTACTATTTACACTTTGACTGTCACTTTTAGCTTCCCCAGTAATTTTATCTGTCTGATTTTTATTGTCACAGTCATTTACGATATTTCCACATCCCACCATAGAAACAAGTATCACCATAGACAGAATAGTACAAAATAATGTTCGCATTGCTTCTACCCCTTAAAATTGTTGATATAGTTAATACTTTCTTTTACATCACTAACATACTCCATTTTCTTCAAAGAATTTCTGTATCTTATCGAAAGGGATCACTTCTAAATTGTCATAAAGATCTGTATGAACAGCACCTGGAATGGTAAGAAACTCTTTATTATCAGTGTAATTACTGTCCTTAATCATAGCTTCATATGCATCTTTCCCAAAATAATAACTATGTGCCTTATCTCCATGCATAATAAGAACTGCACTTCTGATTTCATTACTGTATTTAAGAATCGGTTGATTCATAAATGACTGACAGCCAATCACATTCCATCCGTCATTTGAATTAATGCTCCTTGCATGATAGGCTCTACCTTTATAGTATTCGCTATAATCCTTCACAAAGAATGGTACATCCTCTGGAACCGGAAGAGGGATACATCCACCAGCCCTTGAGTACTCACCTTTTTTGTATTCTTCTGTTCTAATTGAATTTAGCTTTTTCTTTAAATTATAACGAGCTTCCTCATTGTTTTCAGAATCAAAATATCCGTTGGCATTCACTCTTGTCATATCATACATTGTAGAAACGACTGTTGCCTTGATTCTGGTATCAAGAGCTACTGTGTTAATGGCCATACCACCCCATCCGCAAATTCCAATAATACCGATTTTATCTGCATCCACATTATCCTGAACTGAAAGAAAATCTACTGCAGCCATAAAATCCTCTGTATTAATATCCGGAGATGCCATATATCTTGGTTTTCCACCACTTTCACCTGTAAAAGACGGGTCAAATGCAATAGTCAGATACCCTATCTCTGCCATTGTCTGGGCATACAGTCCGGAACACTGTTCTTTTACTGCTCCAAAAGGTCCACTTACTGCAATCGCAGGAAATTTATTCTTAGGCTCTTTTGGAATATACATATCTGCAGCAAGTGTGATGCCATATCGATTTATAAATGTGACCTTCTTGTGATCCACTTTCTCACTTTTAGGAAATGTCTTGTCCCATTCCACAACTAGCTTAAGTTCATCTGTCTTCATATTATCAAATACCTCCATATAAGTTCATATTGAAAATAAAATCTTCAGGTCTTATAATATAATTATAAGACCTGAAGTTAACTTTAGGTCAAGTATTGTTTTTATAATCGAAAGAAGGTAAATATATGTATACAATTGGACAGGTTTCAGAGATGTTTAATCTCCCAATCTCAACATTAAGATACTATGATAAAGAAGGATTTTTCCCTCATCTAGAGCGAAAAGGCAATATCAGATATTTCAGAGATACTGAAATTGAGGCTTTACGGGTTATTGAATGTTTAAAATTATCCGGTCTTGAAATAAAAGATATTAAACGATTCTTTCAGTGGGTTATGGAAGGCCCATCAAGCTACTTTGATAGAAAACAATTATTTGAATCTCGTAAAAAAGCTGTACTTTCTGAAATAAAGCAGCTTGAAAAAACTCTTGCCATGCTCGAGTTTAAATGTTGGTATTATGATAAAGCATTGCAAGATGGTACTGAGGATGGCATTAATGCCCTGCTTCCAGATAAACTTCCCAAAGATATTCAAAAACTATATAACAAGGCACATAAATAATACAGCTGGGTTGATAACCCGAGATATGTGAATCTGGGGTGCGAATTGGTGTCCAATATGTCCTTTTTCCAGTTTTACACCAGATATTTTGCGCCATTTTCAGTTTTCAATTTTATCGAACTAAATTTTACTCTATCTTGCAGCTTCTTTTAATCGTTTAATATCTTTTTTAATTTCTCATTTTGACTGATTTCAAATCGGTCTTCCATCACTTTGTTTTCATACCATGATATAAAATTTCCTGATTGGTCATCAATAGAATTCCTGTTTCGATTTCTATCTATTTAATTCTATCCGACTGCCATCAAGGAATGTAAATTCAACTTTTCCATCATGATGTACTGTAAGATAGTCTACAATACTAAGCCATACATTTTTATCAAACTCTCTCATGAGATCTTGCTTTTCTAATTCCTTTATAAAATCCTCTACCTCATCACGCTTGGATTGTTTTTCTATGATAGTTTGCTTGATTTCATCCAGCCTAACCTTTGTAGTATTAAACCTATTTACTAGGCTTGAGTATCTTATTTCATAATCATCCTGGTTTTGAACTTTTCTGGCATTCTCATTAATACAGTCATTTACCTGCTAAGCCACAATATTAAGTTCTTCTTCTAGTTCTGTCTTTTCCTTCTCAAATGCTGAGGTATCAAAGATTATCTTTGCCATTTTTTTATGGGTGCTAATAATCTCTTTCTTATTCTTAACCAGCTTTTCTTCGCTCTAGTAACCT
Source organism: Granulicatella sp. zg-84 (assembly GCF_010892375.1). NCBI lineage: Bacteria > Bacillati > Bacillota > Bacilli > Lactobacillales > Carnobacteriaceae > Granulicatella > Granulicatella sp. zg-84. Next base: position 10,821 of record NZ_WNJX01000040.1, read on the forward strand.
CTGTACCCTATCAAATGTACTTGGTGAAATAATAGCCTCGTGATTTCCTGTTACATAATATTGAGGTATTTCACCCTCATTCTTTTTCTTTTCCTTAGTCAAAAAATCAACTGTAAATGACTTTTGCAGCAGCGCATCTCCTTTATATTTCTCATTACTAAGTATTGCTGCAACTGTTCTCGCCGACCATTTCTTCTTCCCACCGGGTGTTAATGGCTGTATAATTTTTAGGGTTGATGGCATAAGCCAGCAACCCTCATTTTATGTAGACAAAAAGGCAATTTTCTCTAAAATTAAAAGTACGACCAAATAATAAGGAGAAATTGCCCATGTCCAGTATAACAGAAACCTTACTACAATTAAAGGATAAAAACATCACATTTGATCATGAAAACATATCTGAATGTGTCATTCGACATAAAAAATCATTAGTCTTATACGGTAAATTAACCTATACACCAGATTGTTGCCCAAATTGTCACACAACCAATGGCATTGTAAAAAATGGAACACGTCAATCGCGACTGTCTTTATGCCAAATTTCAGGACTAAATGCCTATTTATCACTCACTAAACAACGTTTTTATTGTAAAATCTGTCAATCATCGTTTACGGCTGAAACACCTATTGTGGATAAGCATTGTTTTATCACGAACCGTTTAAAACAAAAGATAATGGACACTTTTACAGAAACCATTTCAGAAACCTACATCGCTAAACAACACAATGTATCTGTACATACGGTCAGACGTATTGTTGATAAAGTCGCCTCTACTTTAAAAGTAAATCACAACACACAATTACCTCATCATCTATGCTTTGATGAATTCAAGTCAGTAAAATCTTCTGATAGTGCCATGAGTTTTATCTATTGTGATGCACTGACTCATCAACTGATTGACGTTGTACACGACCGTAAACCCAGCACTCTATTAGACTACTTTGCTAGATACGATACCCAGACAAGAAAAGCTGTTAAAACAATTACGATTGATATGTTTCGCCCCTATATTCAGGTATCCAAGCAAGTATTTCCTAACGCACATATCATTATCGACCCTTTTCATATTGTACAAGCATTAAATCGTGAGTTAACAAAACACAGAGTGCATGTAATGAAAGCTTTACATCAGAA
>NZ_WNJX01000003.1:0-90878 GCF_010892375.1 Granulicatella sp. zg-84
GTTATAATTTGTTTTAGACATGATAATGACCTTTCTAATTTTGTGGTGAATCTTAGTAAGTTAATTATCTGTCTTTTTTTGTTTTTATAACACTATTTTGCTTTTGCACTTTATTTTACAACTCGGCAAGAGAAAATAATGATAGATTTACAGAAGAAGAAGTTGCTTTATTCTCAAAACGTATTACAGCATATTTAACAGAAATGGGCTTAGGAGATCGTATTGAGTCTATTAACCAGCATGGTAATACAGGAATTAGAGTTTTATTTACAAAAACAACTAAAACAGATGAAACAGGTACAGATGAAGTACAATTCGGATATATTTTCAATGCTGAAAAATTATATACAGTTGGAGAACCAGAACCAGTTTCCCCATCACTTCCAAAACCAGTGTTTCCACCAAGTCCAGCACCTGTTTTCCCACCAAGCACAAAACCATTAGAAGTAGCTAAAGGTGAAGAAACAAGTGATCAAGTTACACCAGTAGCAAAATCACCAGAAAAAACATTGCCACGCACAGGGGAAACAATGTCAGTATTTGCAACTCTTGCAGGAGCATTATCTATTTTAGGTTCTAGTGTTATGATTAGAAAATCTAAAAAAAATTAAGCTAGTCACAAACAAAGAAGATACTTGTTGATAAAGTATCTTTCTTTGTTTGGACTAAAGGAGTCATTATGAAAAAAATAATAAACGTCTTGTTGTGTATAACATTATTGTTTGCTACAGTGATGCAAACAGTGCGTGTTTTTGCAGAAGAGGTGCCTAATATTGCATCTGTTTCAACAAGATTATATACATTAGATGATCAAACTAAGTTTGATACAGGTTCTACAGCAACAGTATATGTGTCTGCAACGGGATCCAGTGAAACAACGGATAGTCCATATTCACTTGTCTATTTAGATAAGACAAAATTTAATCAACCTAATTCTGAAAATGTTTCAACAGCAGAAGGATTATCTAGTGTAGAGATTACTGAAAATGAAACACACTATATTATTCGTTTGAATTATACGTTACTTGCTGCAGGGGCATCAATTTCGGTACCATTTAATGCAATCTTAACAAATCGTGCTTGGTACAAAGGTGAAAAGTCTACAATAAAAACGGAATTGTATAGTAAAAATAATGTATTACTATCTGAGGATAGTTCTGTAACACTAGAAGCAAATACTCGGGTATATTATGTATTTATTGCAGGGGAAAAGTACCCTTCTTCTGGCTTGTTTGATGTATTTGATAAAGATACCGATGAGACTCATACAAAATTAAGTTCTGATTATATTGATACAATGAGGGTTAGTGTGTCGGGTGATTTCTACAGTAAAACTTTAGGTGATAGTCGATCCACAAAAATAGAGATATCTGTACCAGAACATGTCATTTTCGATCCAACCTTACCAAATAATAGGGAGTGGACCTATAATAGTGAAACAAAAACCGTTTCAATGATTGTACCTACAATAAGCAAAGATGAATATAAACATGTTGATTTTAAATATTCTAATGATTTTACAATCGGAGACAAGGTTGTCTACAATGTTACGCGGCAATTTGTCAATGAAAAGGGTGTGGTTGTAGATGATGGAAGACAAGTCAATTCAACTGATCGTACCCATCAATATATTGCAACAAATTCTGCAGGTATTATTCAAAAGCAGGCACTTGATAGAAAAATTGCTACTGGTGATAAAGATGTTCGAGTTTTTGATGAAGATAATTTCCAAACATTCGAATGGGATATTGCATGGGGATTTAAAGATCAACTTGACGGCCAAGATAGTTCTAATTTGAGAGTAGTCTTTAAATCTATTGAAGATTCGCCACATGAAAATATACTAGCATTTAAAGGTTATAAATATGTTCTGCATTATAAAGACCACTACGACGAGAGTACGATTGCAGCTTTATCTGCAAATAAATTGATTGGTATTTTACCAGATGGGACAGAAGAAGTTATCGCAACAAATATTAAACCCACAGAAGCAACTGGAAATGATGCGTTTAGGAATTATGTCGGGGCAAAATATTCAACAATACCGTTTCAAGAAATACCTGTTAAAGAATATAAAACAGTTAAATTAGTCTTTGATAAAGAAGTGAGTATCCCTTATTATAGACAGACACAAATTCACTTGCAGTATCAGACACAGCTAACAAAAGCAGGACATGAATTAGTTAAAACAACCTTGAGAGAACGTTTAGAAAAAGGAAGTACAGATCCTTATCCGGTTATAAATAAATTCAGTTCAACCTCTTCAGTTGGAAATGGAAATTCACCTATAACAGATGAAAAAAATAAAATTTATTTAGTTGGGAATAGTGCTAATATATCTGTGTTTGAAAATATTTTATTAATAAATGGTACCTCACGTTCTACAGCTGCTCTTGTAGGAGATACGGTCCGTCCGCTAACACGATTTAAAATTGCGCAAAATCGTACGATTCAATCTAATATGATGGAACAAGGGAAAGTTATTTTTTTAGTACCAGAAGGTTTAGAATTTCAAGAATTTTCAGTGTTTGATGATGAGCGATTAAAAGTTGATACAGAAAATTATGATATCATTTACAATTATAAAAACACGGGGAAAACAGCTTATATTTTTCCGGTGACATTGACTCAAACTGAAAAAGATGAAACGTTATATATGTATATGGGGCCAATCTTCAAGGCTACGCGTGAGTTAGCTGAAGGATCAAACTCGATTGAAACTTATCTGTCGTGGACGAATAATGAAAGAAATGGTGAAGAAGCTTGGTATTTAGGATCAAATCCTGATGAATTAGACACAAATGACAATGGTAAGACAGACGATAAAATCGTTAAGGCGACAAATAAGTTTTCATTTGCACCACCTAAAGAATTGATTATTACAAAAACAGTAAAATTACCAGAAGAAACGCAGTATACAAGTGGTGCGAATGTTGATGGAACGGGTACAGCCAATTATAAAGTGTCGTTAATCAATGTGCTCGATAATCCGGTGTCTAACATCTCGATTATTGATGTTTTACCAAAGCTAGATGATTTACAAACGGTTGCCAATCAAGATGGTGACTACCTCCCCCGTGAAACTGAATTTCCAGTGACATTGAATGGGCCGATTGTCGCAACTGAAAATTATGATGTGTATTATTCAACAGATACACCAAAACAGACACTATCAGAAAATGCAAGAAGTACTTGGCTTAGTGCTGATCAAGTGAGCGATTTTTCAAAAGTAACGATGTTTAAAGCTGTGATGAAGCAAGGCTACATGTTAAATAGTGGCAACACTGATTCGCTAACATTTGATGTGGCAGTACCAAGCACAGTATCAGTGACCGACAAACAAAAAGCGGTAAATACAGCAGCATATTATTATGGTAACGATATAACATCAGCTGTTGAGTCTAAAAGAGCTATTCTATTATTTAATGAATACACTGTCAGAGGAACGATTTTTGATGATGTCAATAAAGATGGTATTTACAATGGCGGTGATACTCTTGTGCCTGAACGTAAAGTAACATTATATAGTGTTTCTCAAGATGGTACAGAAAAAGAAATTGCTGCAACAAAAACAAATTCCAATGGACAGTATACATTTGAGGATGTTGTTGAGTTAAGAGGTAATTATAAAGTGAAGGTTACTTTAGAAGATGAAGAAACCGTTGCTACTCTGGTTCCAAGTACAGATAATATTATTGGTACGGATATTAATGATAGAGCCGAAAATAGTTTTACTCTCTCTCCAACACAAAAAGTCAAAGTAGTAAATGCAGGATTAGTCATTCCTAAGAGATCAACAGTAACAGTAAATCATGTATTTATTGGCAATGAAGAGAAAAATTCTACGGAAACAAAAACAGATATTATTGGTAAGACGTATGAGTTTTCTCCAAGAACAGATGTTGAAGGTTATGAGTTAATTAAGACAGAAGGTCAACCGAAAGGTGAGTACGTAGAAACAGCTAGTGTTGTAACATTTACATATGCATCTAAGAAAACATCAGTGACTGTAACGAAAACATGGGAAGATTCAAATAATCAAGACGGAAAACGTCCAGAAACTGTGACAGTTGTTCTATCTAAAAAAATAGATGGTAAGTCTACTGAAGTTATAAGAAAAGAATTAACTATTGCAAATCAAACAGACGATAATACATGGCAGTACACGTTTGAAGAATTACCTCTTTACGAAAAAAGCACAAAAGTTGAGTATACGGTTGATGAAGAATTGTCAGGAGATATTTATACAAAATTCGTCAATGGATATACGATTACGAATACACACAAGCCAGAAATGATTGATATTGTAGGTAAAAAAGTATGGAATGATGCAAACAACCAAGACGGAAAACGTCCAGAAACAATCACGGTACGCTTGTTAGCAGATGGAACACTTGTATCAGAACAAGTCATAAGACAGTCTGACACACCAAATGAATGGTCATTCACATTCCAAAATCAACCAAAATATAAAGCAGGACAAGAAATTGTCTATACAGTCGAGGAAGTAAGTGTTGATGGATATGCAACGGATATCACTAAGTATGTCATTACGAATACCCATACTCCTGAAGTGAAAGATATTCAAGGTAAAAAAGTATGGGACGATGCAAACAACCAAGATGGTAAACGTCCAGAATCTATTACGCTTGAGTTGATGAATGGCGACAAAGTTGTTCAAAAACAAATTGTTAAAGCTCCTGAAGATAATACAACTGCTTCAGAATGGGGATATCAATTTAAAGAACTACCAGTATATGAAAACGGACAAGAAATTGCCTATTCTGTCCGAGAAGTACCGGTTAAAGATTATGAAGCAACATATGAAACAAGCGTAGATGGTGAAATCACTATTACAAATACTCATATACCAGAAACAATTGATGTTATTGGTAAAAAAGTGTGGAAAGACTACGATAATGTGTTTAATAAACGTCCAGAATCTATTACGATAAATTTGAAACGTGGAGATAAAGTCATTGATACTCAAGTGGTAAAAGCACCAGAAACTGAAGAAAAAGTTAATGAATGGTCATATACGTTTAAAGATTTACCGAAATATGAAAACGGACAAGAAATTGTTTATTCTGTTTCAGAAGAAGAGGTTAAAGGTTATAAAACTGAAATTGAAGACTATGTGATTACGAACACTTATGTTTATGTGAGAATACCAGATAAATCAGATGAACCTTCGACACCAGAATCTGATAAAGAAACAACATCTTCAAATAACCATGAAATGAATGCAACAAATCAATCATTGCCTAAAACAGGTACAGATACATCAGTATCAATGTTTGTTGCAGGCATAGGTATATTGTCTATGCTTATGGGGTATGTTCTTTATAGGAAAAATGAACAATAAAAAAACTCTCGTATTCAGCTTTTACTGAATACGAGAGTTTTTTAGCAGATTGTTGATGGATTATTCCCACCAATACGATTTATGATAGAACCATTATTTTATGTTTTTTCTTTTATAAACAAAGCCAGTTAAAATAATTATTGTTATTCCAAGTATTTCTATCCACATTACTGTTGATTCACCTGTATGCGGAAGAGTTTTTGTATTTGGTATTTTTGATGGATTAGGAGTAGAAGTTGTACTCGTTACTCGAGTGGTACTTGGCGGTATAGGATAAGTATACTTATTGGTAAAAGTTGGTAATTTATCCGAGTTATCATACATTACTTTAGCAACAAGTTGACTATTTTTATCTTTCGTGACTGTGATAAGAACTTTTACTTCATTTATATCGTAAGTGATGTTAGTCTGACCGTCATTTTCTTCGGTAATTGTATACGTATAAGTTCCCTCTTTGTTAAATGTCAATTTTGGGAATGTAATATGACCTGATTTATCATTGGTAGCTATTTTTTGTTCAATGCCGTTACCTTTGAGTACAAATTTAAATTGTTCTGCTTCTAATTGTTTTTCAATTAGCATTTTTTCTGCTTCAAGTGTAACAAATGTTGGTATTATTGTTTTATGATTCGTAAATATACCAAGGTCAAGTGGTTCACCTGGTTCAGTAATGCTTACTTGACGTGTTTCTTGATTTAAGTCGTATCCCGTAATGGTTGATTTTTCAGCAAGCGTGTAGTCACCATATGGAATATCTTCAAAAAGTGCTACTCCATTTTTGTCTGTTCTTACTTCTTTTACTTCAACATTTCCTTGTTTCAAGACAAAGACAACATCTGCTAACAATTTTGTATTATCGTCTGCATCGACCTTTGTTATTTTAACACTACGTTTTCCAATGTTTTCAACTTGGTAAGGTACAATCGCTGGAGTTGTGTCATCAAGAACAACTGTTTTTGGTTCTTTGTCAAGAATATATCCGCTAGGAGCTTCTGTTTCTGTGATAGTGTATTTACCTAATTTAAGATTGGAAACAGTGGCTTCACCTTTATCATCTGTTGTGACAGGGTATTCAATTCCTGCCTCGTTACGCACTATAAATTTGGCCCCTGCTAGACCTTTGTTTTTATCAATACTGTCAATTTTTTTGATTTTTAAATCTTTATGAGGAACGCATCTTTCTACTGGTATTAAATCACCACTTTCAATGGCTTTTGCCCACTCTTGAGTAGGTTCTTTTGACATGTAGGCTACAATTCCTGAGGATTTCGTTTGTCCTGAAATGGTATCTGTATAAGTAGTGATCAATTGAACCCAAATACCAAATTCTGGATTATAATTCCCGCTTGCGACAACAACATATTTTGTATGCGTGTTATTTTGGGTAGTGTATTCAAGATTTTTCCCGTTTTCTGTTCTAGTAAAAGTATGAGTCACATCTTCCCATGTATTATTATGAGAGCGGAAACTTCCGTCGAGTATTTCGTTTTCTGGAACAGCATAGATAGTTAAATGTGTATCGGCATTTCGTGACACTCTCGAATCTTGATCATAAGTAAATGTTAATTTGCTGCCAGTACCAGAAACTTTTGCATTCATCACCGTTTTAAACATCTTGTTTATAGGATTGACTTCTGTTAGTTTAACGACAACTTCTGAGGGATTTTGCGAGTTGACACTCTTAAAACGGGTAACATCATTTTCGGACCAGTTGTCTAAGTAGTATCTATAAGAAGACTCATGACCTACATAGTTTCCTGTAAATGTATAGTCTTGGTTTCCACGAAGTTTGTCTTGGTTCAGTGTTTCAACATATTCTGTATGAATTTGAATATCTTTGTGAGTTTCAACATAGTCTGTAAAAATATAAGTAATGATATTCGTTGTTGAATCATAGTGGGCTGTTGCGACTAATGCGTTATCGTTATCTTTTGTGTAAATATCTTTTGCTCGAGCGAGATCTTGTTGAAGTAAATCTTCAAAACGCGTTTCAGGAGGTAATTGAACTGTGAAAAAATCTCCTTTTTTTAGTGAAAGATTTTCGTTTTTTAATGTTCCGTCAAAAAAAGTATGAATCGTTTGTTCGTCATTTATCTCCCAAATTTTATCATTCGAATCTGAGTAGCCTTTTGGAATACCATCTACTTTTTCACCGTCCCACTTTTTATGTTCAATTTTAACATCAGTAAAAGTTTTGTTGACGTTTCTTCCAACTTTACACTCATCTTCATAGGTAGATGTTATATGGTTTTCTGTTGCTGAGGGATTTTCTTCTGCTAAAATTATCAATGGTGAAAGTAAGCTGCTTGCAGCAAGCGTTGTAATGAGTAGTGTTTGATTTATTTTATGTAAAAAATGTTTCAGTCCCATTTTTAATGTCCTTCCTAATGAATGCTATTCAATCATTTTATTCGTAGTTTACTATTTGGAGTATGTTAGCGTACACAAAATCCGTTATAGTATTGTTTTGTGGATAGCATTCTCCCTTTTAGACAAATCTATTTGTATTATACCCCCCTCCATTATGTTGAACAAGAGTTTTGCCATAAAAAACCACTATTTTTTAACGTTTTAGTCTATTTGATGTTTACTAAATTAAAAAAATGAAGATTGATATATATACCAAGTTTTTTGTGAAATATGGTAACAAGCATTTGCTCATTCAAAAAATAATTATTTTTCTACTTGACTTTTCAAAAAAATTAGGATATAGTAATCCCAAGATTAAAAATACATGAAAGGGAGATTGTAGATGACTAGCAATATCAAACAGCAAATGAACCGTACAAATCGTTATTACTTTAGCTACTTTAGATAATGTTTGTGTTCAGTCAATGGATACAAACAATAAAAGTTTGTATCTATGGGGCTAAGGCAGTTTGATATGTGTTTATCCGCATAGATGAAGATTCTAAGCGGTAGTACATCAATCATCTTTTTATGTGATAGACATTTAGATATAGATGAACCGTTTAGATTTTCTAAACGGTTTTTCATGTTTAATCAAAAAATAATACAAAATATAGGAGTGAGAAATAATGGAAAAAACTCGATTTAGTCAGGAACAATTGAAAAATAAAAAATGGAATGTAAAAAAAATAGGTGCAACAGCACTTATGGGACTAAGTTTATTATTGGTAGGTTGTAGTCAACAGTCATCTACATCTGTTAAAGAAACGGAACATGTAAAAATTGGTATTTTACAATTTGCAGAACACGATGCTCTAACAAGTGCACGTGAAGGATTTTTAGAGTCATTGCGTGAAGCCGGTTATAAAGAAGGTGATAATTTGACGGTGACATTACAAAATGCGATGGGAGATCAAAGTCAATTGCAAAGTATGAGTGAGAAAATAGCTGGTAAGCAAAATATTCATTTTGCGATTGCAACACCGGCTGCACAAGGACTTGTGAATGTAGATGCTAAAACACCGACCGTATTTACAGCAGTGACAGATCCTGTATCAGCAGGGCTTGTGAGTGATGTGGAAAAACCAGATGGGAATGCGACGGGGACAACCGATTTAACACCAGTTGATAAACAAGTTGAGAAATTATTATCAGTTGTTCCGAATGCTAAAAAAGTTGGTATTTTTTATAACTCTAGTGAAGTGAATTCAGAATCTCAAGCAAATGCAGCAAAACAGTTTTTAGCAAGTAAAGGAATTGAAGCTGTTGAAATGACTGTAACGAATACAAATGATGTACAACAAGTATTAACATCACTTGCAAGTCATGTGGATGCTATTTACTTCCCAACAGATACAACAGTTGCATCAACGATTTCAACCATTAAAGATGTTTTAATGGAGAAAAAAATACCAGCTCTTGGTGGTGATGAAGCTGTTTTAAAAGGGATGCTTGTGACGTATGGTGTAGATTACAAAGAAATTGGTAAGCAAGCAGGAAAACAAGCCGTAGAAATTTTAAAAGGTAAAAAAGTAAGCGAAGTTCCTGTTCAACAACCACAAAATCCGTCAATTAAAATAAACAAAGAAATGGCAGCTTCACTAGGTTTAGATATTGTCCAATTAGAAAAAGCATTAGGTATCGAGTAAACTATATTTCTTTTTCCTACGTTTAAAAATAGACATAGGAGAGATAGTATGATGTGTAAAAAATGGATAGTTGTTTTATTGGTTATGGTGACTTTAGGAGCATGTAATATGTCACAAAAAACAAGTAAGTCTGCTGTACGAATAGGGGTTTTACAATATGTAGAGCATAATTCTTTGACAGCAGCACGTAAAGGATTTGAGGAAGAATTAGCACAACAAGGATATAAAAATGGCGAAGAGGTTGTGCTAACGGTACAAAATGCACAGGGTGAACAGCAACAGTTGCAAACGATGGCTGAGCAGCTTGTTAGAGATAGTGATTTTATTTTAGCGATTGCAACACCGTCTGCACAGACATTGGCAATGGTTTCTGAAAAAGTACCGGTTCTATTTACGGCAGTAACAGATCCGGTATCTGCTGAGTTAGTAACATCTTTGGAAAATCCGTCTGGCTTGTTGAGTGGGACAAGTGATAGAGTGCCGTTGGATAAACAAGTGATGTTGATGAAGGTTTTATATCCAACTATTCAAAAAGTGGGAGTTTTATATCATACGAGTGAACAAAATTCACACATTCAAGTGGAGGAATTAACGCAATTATTAAACAAGGAACAGATTGAAGTTGTTGTTAAAGGTGTTACGAATAGCCATGATATACAAGATACAGCCAGTCGTTTGATGAAAGAAGTAGAGGTCATCATGGTACCTACAGATAATTTGATTGCTAGTACGATGACGTTACTAGGTGATTTATCTACGAAGTATAAGGTGCCTATTATTGGAGGGTCCATAGATATGGTGAAAGAGGGCGGTTTGTTTACCTATGGTACAGATTATGAATTTTTAGGACGACAAACAGCTAAAATGGCTATTCGTTTATTAAAAGGTGAAAAAATAGAAACAATGGCAGTAGAGTATCCGGAAGTCGTCAATCTTTATGTTAATGAGGAGATAGCGAAAGTGTTGGGGATTGACACATCGATACTTTTAAAAAATTAGGAGGAATATAAAATGGATATGATTGTATCAAGTATATCGCAAGGTCTGTTATGGTCTGTTATGGCGATTGGTGTCTATATTACATACCGATTATTAGATATTGCGGATTTAACAGCAGAGGGAAGTTTTCCTCTTGGTGCAGCGATTTGTGCAAGTGTGTTAGTTAATGGAGGGCATCCATTATTAGCAACTTGTTTAGGTATGTTAGGAGGTATGATAGCAGGTGCTATTTCTGGTTTTATTCATACAAAAATGAAAATTCCTGCGCTGTTAACGGGGATTATTACCTTGACGGGATTGTATACAATCAATTTGAAAATTTTAGGAAAAGCGAATGTCGCATTGTTGAAACAAGAAACATTAGTCACTCAAGTACAATCTTTGGGATTAGATAAGTCTTTTGCAGTGATTGTCATTGGATTGATTTTTGTAGGGGTTATGTCTACTTTCGTCACATTATTTATGAAAACCGAAATTGGATTCGGTTTTTTAGCGACAGGAGATAATGTGCCAATGAGTGAAGCGAATGGTATCAATGTATCTGCTATGAAAATTTTAGGCTATATGCTTAGTAATGGATTGATTGCTTTATCAGGTGCACTTTTAACACAAAATAATGGATTTGCTGATTTGAATATGGGTGTTGGAACTATTGTGATTGGTTTGGCATCGATTATTATTGCAGAAGTCATGATTAAAAATTTGAGTTTAGGTTGGCGATTCGCTTCTGTCATTCTAGGGTCTATTGTGTACCGTTTAATTATCGTTTTTGTATTAGAAATACCAGGTATGGATACACAAATGGTGAAACTTGTATCGGCTATTTTATTGGCAGTTATTTTGTATGTGCCTGAAGTGCAAAAAGCATTAAAAATCAAACCAAGAATAAGTAAGGAGAAAGCATGATGCGTACAATATTATCATTAAAAAATGTGCACAAAACCTTTGAACTGGGGACAATCAATGAAAATCATGTATTAAAAGGTCTTTCACTAGATGTTATGGAGGGAGATTTTATTTCAGTTATTGGAGGTAATGGTGCTGGAAAATCAACCTTAATGAATGTGATTGCAGGTGTTTTACAAGCGGATATGGGACAGATTGTTTTAGAAGATACAGATATTACAACGCAACCTGTTAGAAAACGTTCAAAAAAAATAAGCCGTGTGTTTCAAGATACAAAAATGGGAACAGCAAGTCGTATGACGATTGAGCAAAATTTAGCTATCGCGATGAAACGTGGGCAATCAAGAGGCTTGTCGTGGGGTGTTAAAGAAAAAAATAGAACCTTTTATCAAGAGGTATTAAAAGAGCTCGATTTAGGATTAGAAAATCGCTTAAAAACAAGTGTGGAATTTTTATCGGGTGGACAAAGACAAGCATTAACATTGTTGATGGCATCTTTAGCTAGTCCGAAATTGCTCCTTTTAGATGAACATACAGCAGCCTTAGATCCTAAAACGAGTGAAATGGTTATGGCTTTAACAGAGAAAATAGTCACACAACATCATCTCACTACTATTATGATTACACATAATATGGAAAATGCTATTCGCTATGGAAATCGTTTGATTATGTTACAAAGTGGACGTGTTGTTGTGGACATAGCTGGAGAAGAGAAGAAACATTTAACTGTACCACAGTTGATGGAACTCTTCCACCAAAGAAGTGGGGAATTTATGACAAGCGATTCTTTGATATTATCGTAGTGATTCTTTATGTTCGTTGATTTTATCTTTTAGTGGGTCTGAGTAGAAAATTCATAAATTTTAACAACAATATTTTTATCTTAAATTTGTTAGAATTTCTGATTTTATCCAGCCCCATTTTTTAAAGTTGCTCAACAAAATATAGCGGTTATTTTTTTGAGAAAGATATTGTTTAGAATGTATGTAGCGTGCCGAAATAGTAGACGTTATTTAAGGTATGGGGTAGCATTATTTGAATATAGCTATAGACTATGCTATACTTTAATGAAAGATTACCAACCATATGGTTCAACTATGACACTGTTTTAGCAGTATATAGTGAACCTTTTTGTTTGGGAAGATAGAAACGGATAGGAGGGTGTAGAAATGGTCTATGCACTAGATATAAAAGGATTAAAAAAAGTCTATGCGTCTGGTACAGAAGCATTAAAAGGTATTGATTTACGTGTTGAAGAAGGCGATTTTTATGCGTTATTAGGACCGAATGGAGCAGGAAAGTCAACGACGATTGGTATTGTGACGTCATTGGTAAATAAAACGTCGGGTAGTGTGTCTGTTTTTGGGTATGATTTAGATACGCAACTTGTTCAAGTAAAGCAACACATTGGGATTGTGCCACAAGAGTTTAATTTTAGTCAGTTTGAAACAGTAGAGCAAATTGTCGTCAATCAAGCAGGTTATTATGGTGTACCTCGACAAGAAGCGTTAAAACGTAGTGAAAAATATTTGAAGCAATCGAATTTATGGGAAAAACGTCATACACGTGCCAGAATGTTGTCGGGAGGAATGAAACGTCGATTGATGATTGCGCGTGCGTTGATGCATGAGCCTAAATTATTGATTTTAGATGAGCCAACAGCAGGAGTAGATATTGAATTAAGACGTGAGATGTGGACGTTTTTAAAAGAGTTAAATGATAATGGGACAACGATTATTTTAACAACACATTATTTAGAAGAGGCAGAGATGCTATGCCGAAATATTGGCATTATTCAATCTGGGAAATTGATTGAAAATACGAGTATGAAAGATTTATTGTCTAAATTACAATATGAAACATTTATTTTTGATTTAGCACCAAATCAACCTGCATGTTATTTAGATGGTTATGGTTATCGTATGCAAGACGAGCAAACATTGGTTGTTGAAGTCGAAAGAAATCAAGGTATCAATGGTGTGTTTGAGCAACTGAATGCACAAGGTATTCAAGTGGTATCCATGAGAAATAAATCAAATCGTTTAGAAGAACTATTTTTACGCTTAACGGAGGAAAGTCAATGAAGCAAAATTTGTTATATCTATATTGGATTGCTTTTAAAAGTATTGCCACAAAAGAAACCAATCGTTATTTAAGAATTTGGATTCAGACACTTTTACCGTCTGTGATTACAACATCCCTGTATTTTATTGTCTTTGGGCAAATGGTTGGCTCACGTGTAGGGGATATGGGTGGTTTTTCTTATATGGCATTTATTGTCCCTGGTTTAATTATGATGTCTAGTATTACAAGTGCTTATTCAAATGTATCATCGTCTTTCTTTTCTCAAAAATTTCAAAGAAATATTGAGGAAATTTTAGTTGCACCCGTACCCGCGTCTATGATTATTTTAGGATTTGTTGCAGGTGGTACAGGGCGTAGTCTGATTGTCGGTACATTAGTTACAATGGTGTCGCTATTTTTTATTCCTCTACACGTTCATTCCTGGTTTGCTGTTATTCTTGTTTTAGTATTGACGGCTGTTTTATTTTCGTTAGGAGGTTTAGTAAACGGCGTTTTAGCTCGAAATTATGACGATGTGTCCATTATGTCGACTTTCGTCTTACAGCCCTTAACCTATTTAGGTGGTGTGTTCTATTCCATTGCAGCATTACCTCCATTTTGGAAAACCGTATCCTCATTTAACCCTATTGTGTACATGATTTCCGGATTTCGATACGGCTTTTTAGGTGTTGAGGACGTTCCATTTGTTGTGTCGATAGGTGTTTTAATATTGATTATTGCGATTTTATATACGGTAAATTGGTATTTAATCAAAACAGGAAGAGGATTGCGAAGCTAGTATGAATAGTGCATGTGTTTTATACATCAGAAAAACGAATATATGTGTCAGTATGAAACAATCTGGAGAGGTTGTTTCATACTTTTTTACAACATCACTGTTAAGCGTTTACAAAAAAAGAGGTAAGGAGTATAATATGAATAACGAAAAGGAGGCTATAATATGTTAGCAACATATCGTTCAGATATTCTTGACGTGATGATAGATATGAATTCTTATTTAATGACAAAAGAAGATAAAACGTCCGACGAACTCGAAATACAAGAAATTGTCGAAACGTATATTCCCTCATTTGTTAATACGAATTATCAAGGATCCCTATTAAATAAAATGATTGTTGAATGCGTTGGGAAGTTAGAATACACGATTATTGTTCATCATGTATTGTTAGACGCTTTTTTAGCAGAAAAATGGAAACAATTACGTTTGATTATGCTAAAATCTGAAAATGACGTCACTTTAGCAAGACCTGTTGCACGATTATATGGAGAATTACACAGATAAGAGAAGTCTTGTTAAAACAAGGCTTTTTTTATCTGAAAAATAAAAGATTTTTTTAGAAAAACATTGATAATTCAATGTTTTTCAAGTATGATAGCACATAGATTATAAAATTGAGAATGGAGATCTTTATGGCAAGGCAAACAAACTATACAGCACAAGAAGTCTTTAATATTTGTGCTTCTTATATGAATGAAGACCATGTGGCATTTGTGAAGAAAGCCTATGCTTTTGCTGAAAAAGCACATGAAGGTGTCACACGAAAATCTGGAGAGCCTTATATTTTACATCCTATTCAAGTCGCAGGTCTTTTAGCGGATTTACATATGGATCCTTCAACGGTTGCGACAGGATTTTTACATGATGTTGTAGAAGATACAGACTACACGTATGAAGATATGGTAGAACAATTTTCTCAAACAGTTGCCGATTTAATTGAAGGTGTTACGAAAATCGGACAAGTTGAATATCAATCAAAAGCAGAAAATAAAGCAGAGAATCATCGAAAAATGTTGTTGGCAATGGCAAATGATTTACGTGTTATAATTGTAAAATTAGCAGACCGTTTGCACAACATGAGAACCATGGAGTACCAAACGCCTGAAAAACAAGCTCAAAAATCAGAAGAAACATTGGAAATTTATGCACCTTTGGCACACCGTTTAGGGATGAGTAAAATCAAATGGGAACTAGAAGACTTATCTTTACGCTATTTAGAAGCAGAAAAATATTATGAAATTGTTGGTTTAATGAATAGCCGTCGTGAAGAAAGAGAAAGCCAAATCAATGATACGATTGTGGATATTCATAAAGCAATTTTGGAGATGAGTATTCAAGCGGATATTACTGGGCGACCAAAACATATTTATTCCATTTATAAAAAAATGGTTGGCAAGAAAAAAGAATTTAGTGAAATTTATGACCTACTTGCCGTGCGTGTATTGGTTGAAGATATAAAAGACTGTTACGCTGTATTGGGTGCTGTACATACAAAATGGACACCTTTACCAGGGCGATTTAAAGATTACATAGCGATGCCTAAACCGAATATGTATCAATCGCTCCATACAACAGTACTAGGGCCGGGAGGTACTCCTGTTGAAATTCAAATTCGTACCTTTGACATGCATCGTATTGCAGAAAATGGGGTAGCTGCACACTGGGCATATAAAGAGGGTGTGACACAAAAAGTACAATCCAATTCATTGCAAGAACATTTCAACTGGTTTAGGGATATGTTGGAACTACAACACGATTCACAAAATGCGGGTGATTTTGTTGAAAGTGTAAAAACTGATTTATTTTATGATAGAGTTTATGTATTTTCACCAAAAGGCGATGTGACAGAGTTACCAAAAGGATCTACACCACTTGATTTTGCTTATAGTATCCATACCGAACTTGGTAATAAAACAGTTGGTGCTACAGTCAATGGACGTAATGTAGGATTGGATACTCAATTAAAAAATGGCGATATTGTTGGCATTCGGACGAGTAATCATGCCAATCCGTCAACGGACTGGTTAAATTTTGTTGTTACAAGTCGTGCTAAAAATAAAATTAAACGTTATTTTAAATTACAAGAACGTGATGTAAGCATTGAACGAGGAAAGGCATTACTTGAAAAAGCTATCCAAGATTTAGAATTTGATCCAAAAGAATTTTTGACAAAATCAAAAATTCTCGATATTGTGGACAAAATGAATATGTCGAGTGATGACGATATTTACGCATCTATTGGGTTTGGAGAACTATCTCCTCTTACGGTTGCCAATCGCTTAACGGAAAAAGAACGACGCCAGCGTGAACAAGAAATCGAAGAAAAGAAAATCTTTGCCGAACCTGAACAAACACAAACGGCGATGAAAATTCGAGATGAAAATGGCATTATTGTAGCCGGAGGAGATAATTTGTTAATTCGTCTTAGTCGTTGTTGTCGTCCTGTTCCGGGAGATAAGGTTGTCGGGTATATTACCAAAGGGCACGGTATTTCTGTCCACCGTTCTGATTGCCCAAATGTTCAGTTGTTTGGTGAAGAACGTAATCGTTTGATTGATGTCGAGTGGGATGCTTCCATGACAAAACAAACCGTAGATTATGACACAGAATTGGTTGTAACGGCATATGATCGAAATGGACTATTCACGGATATTGTGAATACAGTAAACAGTGTTGTGAAACGTATGCAAAGTATCAATGCGAAAGTAGACGACAATCAAATTGTGACAATTACCATTCGAGTGGGTATTCAAGATATTTCTGAACTGGACAAACTAGTCGATAAAATTAAAATGATTACAGATGTTTACCGTGTTCATCGGGTGATTGCATAAGAGATTGTATAGAAGGTTATTAGTAGGAGGTTATAATGAAAGTTGTTGTACAACGTTGTCAACAAGCACATGTGCGTGTGGATAATGCCATTATCGGTCAAATCGAACATGGATTTGTCTTGCTTGTTGGTGTAGCAGAAACAGACACGTTAGATGATGTTATGTATTTAGTTAGAAAAATTACACAATTACGTGTTTTTGAAGATGAGCAGCATAAAATGAATTTAAGTATTATGGATATAAAAGGAAGTATTTTATCCATTTCACAATTTACTTTATTGGCAAGCACAAAAAAGGGAAATCGTCCAAGTTTTACAAAAGCAGCTAATCCAGAAAAAGCAAATCAATTTTACGAGTTATTTAATGAAGAGTTGAGAAAAAATGGACTTGTGGTTGAAACAGGACAATTTGGTGCTGATATGAAAGTATCGCTTATCAATGACGGTCCCGTTACCATTATTTTTGACACAGAAGAATAAAAATCTTCAAATAATGTCCTATTTAACAAAAAAGAGGAATTCTGATATTTTAAAACGTCAGAATTCCTCTTTTTGATTTTTTTGTTTATCGTCATATTTTAGTGTTTTTTCATGTTGTTTTTATAGAAAGAAAAATCACTGAACAACGAGGTTGTGAAAAATACGATACAAGGTAAACTTATCAAAACAGGGCTTTATATAAAGGGATTTAGAGTAATATATAGCATTATGACTAATCTTTTCACGTTGAGCTGTATCATCACAAAAACCTTCCTTTGTTTAAACCTATTGCTTATTTAAATAGGGGTTGTGATTATCATGACTTATATTTAGCAAGATATAATAAGTGGTGAATGATTTGTATACTCAAGAAATCGTAAGAAGTCACTGTATGCAATATTGAGTGTTGTGGTATTAATAAAAGGGTGAAAACCAACCGTTAATGTTGGATCAACCTCTTTATCAATAATTACTTGGATTTTTTGTTCGGTATCAAAGTGTAAACCAAATGGTGTGACAGTTCCGGGTGTGACGTGTAGGAGATTGGCGAGTTCTTCTTCATTCACAAAAGAAAGTCGATTTTTCCCTAGTAATGTGGCTAATTGTTTTAAATCGGCGATTTTTTCATCTTTTAAAATAATAAGATAGTAATCTTTTCCTTTTTTTGTTTTCAAGCATAAATTTTTTACTTGTTGCCCTGGGAGCACAATATCTGTATCTTTAACAGATGAAATTGGTTCGTGATCCAAGCGTTCATACGGGATGTTTAGTGTGTCGAGTAATGTGTATGTCCATGTTTCGTGATTCATATTTAGCCCTCCTATTATAGCAATAAGGCTGATACATGTGTATCAACCTTGTTTTATTCTACTGTAAACACTGTTTAAGATAGAGTTTTTTATTATAAACTTGTTGTATGCATTGGTTGAACACGCGCTTTTGGATTGATAAAGACCATCGCGTTATTGACAGCCGTAGGTGCTTCTCCAAATCCAGAGGCGATTAAATCGACTTTACCTTCATACGTGCAGCAATCTCCAACGGCAAAAATACCTGAAATAGAGCTTTCTTGTTTTGTATCTACAATAATGGCATTTCTTTTCAATTCTAAGCCCCAATTTTTCAAATTACCAACAGACGTACTAAATCCGTAATTGACAAATAGATGATCGACAGGAAGTGTCACTGTTTCATCTGTTTTTACTTTTGTTAGCTCGATGTGCGATAATTTTTTATCTTTTCCTATCAATTTTGTTGGAAGATGAGGTGTGTGAATATTGATTGATGATTGCTTTAATTGTTCAACACTGTGTTCCATAGCACGAAACTCATCACGTCTGTGAACGATCCGTGTTGATTTTGCGATAGGTTCAAAGGCTAGCGACCAATCGACTGCTGAATCGCCACCTCCAAGTACCACAACGTCTTTATCTTTGTATTGTTCAATGTTTTGAACGTGATAATGAATGTTTTCAAATGTATCAATACCTTCTAAATCAAGCGTACGAGGTTTAAAAGCACCCGCTCCAATCGCAATAATCACTGTTTTGGTGAAATGTGTACCTTGATTTGTCGTTAACACAAAATGTTCATTTTCTTTTTCAATATGTAGCACTGTTTCATTTAAACAAACAGTTGTATCAAATGGACTTAATTGTTCCAATAATTTTTCAGACAGTGTTTGTCCAGTTAAACGTGGATAGGCTGGTACGTCTAAAATCGTTTTTTCTGGATAAAGCATAATCGGTTGACCGCCTAGTTGATGTAAAGATTCGATGATTTTTACTTTTGCTTGCCTCAAATGTGCATAAAAAGCTGTAAATAAACCAATTGGTCCTCCACCAATAATGGTAATGTCAAAAATTTCTGTCATAATTCCTCCAAAATTAAATATGATGAATAAAAAAATCTAAAATAATAGCAGTAAGCACGCCTGTGAAAAGTCCGGCAAAGACTTCGGTTGGTTTATGTCCTAGATATTTGGTAATAATCATTTCACGTAAATCTAGGTCATCGTCGTCATCAGGATCTTTAAATGTTAATGTTTCAATGACTTTTTTGTTTTCTAGTTCTTCTGTTAGTCGTTCAATCACAATACCTTGTTCACCACTTTGTCGACGAACACCCATAGCATCAAACATGATGATAACGCCAAAAGTCGTCGCAATGGCCACATAAGGAGAATCCATGCCGTATTGAATAGCAAGAGCTGTAATTAAAGAACTAACAGCCGCTGAGTGTGAACTAGGCATTCCTCCGGTTGAAACGGCTAATTTTAAAGAAGCTCTATTGCTGTTAGAAAAATAGGCAATAGGAATTTTTACCAACTGTGCCACTAAAATAGAAACTAATGATGCAATCAGTGGGAAATTATCTAATAACACATGAACGCTCCTTTCTTTTTTATGTCCGTCCTGACTATGATACCATGAAACCATTGTTTTAGGTATCAAAAAGTGATGGTTTGCGTAAAATGTAAAGAGAATGTAAAAAGAGTTACCTAGGTGTAGGCAACTCTTTTTGCTTATTCGCTTAAATCAACATTGTGGTATACTTTTTGTACGTCATCTAATTCTTCTAGAGCATCAATTAGTTTTTCAAATTTGACTAAATCATCTCCTGTTAGCACGACTTCATTTTGAGGAACCATTTCAATTTCCGCAACTGTAAAATCTGTAATTCCCATATTTTGTAAAGCGACTTGAACAGCATGGAAATCACTTGGTTCAGCATAGATGATAGCTTGGGCGTCTTCTTGAACGACGTCACGTACATCAATATCTGCTTCAATTAACGCTTCAAATAATGCTTCAGCATTTTTGCCTTCAATACCAAAGACGGCTGTGTTATCAAATAAATAAGATACAGCACCACTTACACCCATGTTTCCGCCATTTTTTCCGTAAGCTGCACGAACGTCAGAAGCTGTACGGTTCACATTGTTTGTTAGAGCATCTACAATAATCATAGAACCATTTGGACCAAATCCTTCATAGCGTAGTTCAGAGTAGTTTTCTTCTCCGCCACCTTTAGCTTTATCAATGGCTTTATCAATAACGTGTTTTGGCACATTGTATGTTTTTGCACGTTCGATAACGAATTTTAATTTTTGGTTTGTTTGTGGGTCAGGATCACCCTGTTTTGCTGCCACATAAATTTCAATACCGAATTTTGCATAGATACGACTATTATTTGCATCTTTGGCTGTTTTCTTTGCGACAATATTTGCCCATTTACGTCCCATATTTTCACTCTTTTCTTTAAAAATTTACTTTTCTATTATACGTTGAAAGTATCAAAATTGGAAGTAAAACAAGAATATGAATTGACATAAAAACTGTGTTGGTGGGGTAATCCACCAACACAGTTTACTATTCAGATTTACCTTTTTCAAAATGTTGATACACAACGATGCTCATATAAATAGAGAGAATAACGAAAGCGTATGTTAATACCATGGTGCTTATCAATGGTGTTGTGTTCAACCCAAATAGAAGTAGAGCAAATGGTAATTGAGTTACTATTGTTAGAATCATGTGAATAATTTGTTGTAAAAAGTTTCCAAAATATTTATGGAATAGAATAGCTTGTATATTATAAACACGGAAAATATCGATGCTTTTCAATCCAAATACTAAGATACCCATATATAAAGATAAAAACATATCGTGAGATATATTCATAAAAACAAGGGTAAAGACCATACAATAAATCGCTTCAAGTACTAGTTTAACGATTAAGGGATAGGTTACTTTATACACGGTTTTAACCGGTAATAAATGTAAATACGTGTCGTTAATAATGGTTTCATCTTTGACTGTTTGGAAAAAGAAACGAGAATATAAGATGAATACAGATGCAAGGCCAATAAGATTTTCTTTAGAAATTTCTAAAGAAGGTAAGAGTATATTCCCGACAATTAAAATACCAATAGCAATAAATTTTGGAATGTTGACAAACCATAATCTACCGGCTGTAATCCATGCTTTATCGAGTAAGGCTTTTTCTCTTTTTCTTGTGAATGTTTTTTTCGATTGTTTGAATACATTTTTAAATTGCATGCTTTGGCCAGATGAAGCACGAGCAATAGTTTGTTCTGTTTTATTGATGTAGGCTAATTCTGTTTCGTAATAAGATGCATCAATGGATAATCCTACTTTATAAAGTAAAAAAGTACTCAGTGTTAAAAGCACAAATCCAATGATTATGTAGAATACATTAAGTGATGCAAGACCGTAAATTAAAGCACTTGCCCAACCTAGTAGTGGGTATAGATAAATGAATGGGGATGTTGCAACACTTTCTGCGGATGTAAAAAATGTATGCAGAAGTATTCCTACAAATCCAACAAGGATTATGCAAACAATTAATTTTTCTAATAAACGATTTCTTAATCGAACGATGTAAAGTACGAGTGATGACAGATATATAAACCAAATAGGTACCAATATAATTGGAATAAGCAATACTGAAAATGGCAAGTATCCAATAGCACCTCTCATTTGAAGAGGAAGAATGAAAAATATCAATCCTGTAGTTGGAAGTAGTGCCTTAAATTGTACAAACATAAATGTTTGAAATGGCGTTAATGGTGCGGGCATTAAAAAATTCGCATCTGCATAACGGAAACCAGCAATTGCTTTTTGGTTAAAAATACTTAAAAGAATAAGCCCAAATATTAAGATAACTGCAACAACGGGAATGGAACTTATTTTTAAAGCACCTAAGGTGTCATAGGCAGGTTGTGTTGTTACAAGTAAGTAAATGGTGTAGCCAATTCCAAGTAGACTCAGAAGAACGCCAGGAATGACTTTACTAGCTTGTCTTGGAAATCTAAGGGCGTTTTTTAAGGTGAAAAGTAAATATTGTTTATATAGTGCCATCAGATTCACCTACTTTTTCTGTATAGCCAAAGTAAATATCTTCTAATGAGTTTGTATCATCAAATGTATCTTTTGTTGCGTGGAATACAATTTCTCCGTGCTTCATAATCAATACTTGATCCCATAAGTTAGAAACACTGTCTAACAAGTGTGTACTGATTAAAATACAACACTCTTGTTTCAATGTGCTTAATGTTTCTTTTAGTGTTCTAATAGCGTCTGGATCTAGTCCGATTAAAGGTTCGTCTAAAATCAATACTTTTGGATTTAAAATAAGAGCACAAATAATACTTACTTTTTGTTTCATTCCTTTAGATAGGCTACCACATAATTCATCTTTTTTAGGTGTTAAATGGAACATATCTAAATAAGTCATTGCCTTTTCTTCATAATCCTCTACGTGATAAGCATTTGCAATAAATTGAAAATGCTGATACACCGTTAATTCATTATAAAGTTCTGGCACTTCTGGGATATATGCAATTTGCCGTTTGACATTTAAGTCATTGATTGACACATCATTTAATGAAATATAGCCTGTATAATTTAAAAATCCAGTAATACATTTAATGATTGTTGATTTCCCTGCTCCGTTTTCTCCTAGTAAAACGGTAATTTGTCTATCTTCTAAAGTAAATGTTACGTTTTTGTTTGCAAAATGTGAACCGTAAGATTTACTAACGTTAAGAACTGATAACATCATATAACCTCCTTTTTTTCTTAATCATAATTATATCGAATAAACACAAAAAAACAAATTGGACTTTAGGCTTAATTTAAACAACAATCAAAAAAATATTTGACTTTATTTGACCTTCGCATTATAATTAGCACTGTAAGGTATAGAGTGCTAAAGCATAAAGAGGTGATGTCTATGAATATAGAAAAAATGACAACAACCATGCAACAAGCGATTGGGCAAGCACAACAAATCGCTATGTTACGTAAACATCAAGAAATCGATACTATTCATTTATGGAAAGTATTTTTAACGCATGGGCATTTTGCTAGACAATTATATGAAGATATTGGTGTCAATGTAGATACTTTTAATACGTATGTAGATGAACAATTAGATAAAGTATCCGTTGTTGAAGGGCAAAGTATTCAATACGGACAAGCAATTAGTCAGCAGCTATTTCAATTATTTGCACAAGCAGAAGCTATTCGTGAGCAATTTCAGGATGCATATATTTCTACAGAAGTTGTTTTATTAGCACTATTTGCATGTCCACAACAAGTATTGTGCCAATACTTAATCAAACAAAACATAACACAAGATATGTTAAAACAAAGAATTGATGATATGAGAGGAGGACAACGTGTGATGTCACAAAATCAAGAAGAGCAATATGAAGCATTGAAAAAATATGGTGTCGATTTAACGGAAGCGGTCAGAAGCGGGAAGCAAGACCCAGTGATTGGTCGTGATGAAGAAATTCGAGATGTTATTCGTATTTTATCACGTAAAACAAAGAATAATCCAGTACTCATCGGGGAACCTGGAGTTGGGAAAACAGCGATCGTCGAGGGGTTGGCTCAGCGTATTGTGAAACGTGATGTTCCTGAAAATTTAAGGGATAAAACGATTATTTCATTAGATATGGGAGCACTTATTGCTGGTGCAAAATATCGAGGAGAGTTTGAGGAACGTTTAAAAGCTGTTTTAAAAGAGGTAAAAGAAAGTGATGGTCGTATTATTTTATTCATTGATGAAATACATACGATTGTCGGTGCAGGTAAAACAGAAGGAAGCATGGATGCTGGAAATCTGTTGAAGCCGATGTTAGCTAGAGGAGAGTTACATTGTATTGGGGCAACCACATTAGATGAGTATCGTGAAAATGTCGAAAAAGATAAAGCGTTAGAACGTCGTTTCCAAAAAGTATTAGTAACAGAACCTACGGTAGAAGATGCGATTAGCATTTTACGTGGCTTAAAAGAGCGTTTTGAAATTCATCACAGTGTTAATATTCACGACAGTGCTCTAGTAGCGGCGGCAGTATTATCAAACCGTTACATTACAGATAGATACTTACCAGATAAAGCCATTGATTTGGTCGACGAGGCATGTGCAACTATTCGTGTGGAATTAAACTCAATGCCAACAGAACTAGATCAATCAATTCGTCGATTGATGCAACTAGAAATTGAAGAGGCTGCATTGAAGAAAGAGCATGATGATGCAAGTAAAAAACGTTTACTAGATTTGCAAGAAGAGTTAGCAAATTTGCGTGAAGAAACGAATGCATTGAAGTTGAAATGGGAAACGGAAAAAGAAGAGGTTAATGCACTGAGTGCGAAACGTCAAGAGTTAGAACAAGCACGTCATGAATTAGACACAGCCGAAAGTGCCTATGATTTGGAAACAGCAGCGATGTTAAGACATGGTAAAATCCCAACATTAGAGCATGAATTAAAAGTTTTGGAAGAAAAACAAGATGCTTTACAAGAGGAACGTTTAACACAAGAGTCAGTGACGGAAGAACAAATTGCTGAAGTTGTTGGGCGTTTAACAGGTATTCCTGTCACACGTTTAGTAGAAGGTGAACGTGAAAAATTATTAAAATTAGACGCTACATTACACGAACGTGTCATTGGACAAGATGAGGCTGTACAACGTGTTGCAGATGCGGTACTGAGAAGTCGTGCAGGGCTACAAGATCCTAATAAACCTATTGGTAGTTTCTTATTCTTAGGCCCAACTGGTGTCGGGAAAACGGAATTGGCAAAAGCGTTGGCAGAACAGTTGTTTGATTCAGACACGCACATGGTTCGTATTGATATGAGTGAGTATATGGAAAAATTTGCTGTATCTCGTTTAGTTGGAGCGCCTCCGGGGTATGTCGGTTATGAAGAAGGTGGTCAATTAACAGAGGCGGTTCGTCGTAGTCCATATACGATTGTGTTATTAGATGAAATTGAAAAAGCACATCCAGATGTGTTTAATATTTTATTACAAGTTTTAGATGACGGACGTTTAACAGACTCTAAAGGAAGAACAGTAGATTTCAAAAACACGGTGTTTATTATGACGAGTAATATCGGTTCATCTGTTTTATTAGACGGTGTAACAGATGACGGTACAATCACGCAAGAAGCACAAGAAAATGTGATGAGCTTGTTAAAAGCACATTTTAAACCAGAATTTTTAAATCGTATTGATGATACAGTTTTATTTACCCCATTAAATAAAGCAGTTGTTAAAGATATTATTAAAAAACTGGCAAAAGATTTAAGTGTTCGATTACAAGCACAAGAGATTCGCTTAGAATTAAACGATGATGTTCTCGACTGGATTGCAGATAGTGCCTATGACCCAATTTATGGGGCAAGACCTTTGAAACGATTTATGACAAAAGAGTTGGAAACACCACTTGCAAAAGAAGTCATTAAAGGACATATTATAAAAGGGAAAACGGTTCTTGCGATATTACAAGAAGGAAAACTTGTTTTTCAATCTAAAGAATAATTGTTGTTAATCATAAAAGACAGGTCAAGCGACCTTTCAGATGTCGCTTGACCTGTCTTTTATTTTTCGTTAGATTAGGAGGATAGTATCATCTTACTCTTTTTTCTTGAGAACGTCTTTTGTGATAGATTTGACAAATAATTGAATGGTTTCGGTAATTAGTTTACTTGTTTCTTTGTCTAATTCGCCATAAGCTTTCATCATTTTGAGCAATTTATGAGGTGTATTGACTGAAAAGTCACGTACATCGGTAATATTTGCGGAAAGCATCATTTGATAAATGGCATTTCCTAATGTTTTTCGTTCTTCTGTGGATAGACGGGTAAGTAGAGCAGATACAGAGCGTTGAATATGTTTGCTCGTTGCATCTCTTTTTTCTAAGTAAATAAAATCATTTCTTTCGATTTCCCAACTATATGTGTCGTGTTGGAGGACGTTTGTGGCACTACTTTTAACGATATCGTAAGGTGTGTTATGGTTTAACATCATGCCAACGATTGCTGTTTCTGGAACAAATGTTTTAATTTTTTTCTGAATTGGTCCAAACGCTTCATCTGTTGACATCTGCTCATTAAATCCTGGGCCGTCAAAGTTGTGAATATACACAATTTTCTGTTGAATATCTTGAGGTGCAAATGCTCCTGCGTAGATTGCCAAGTTTCCACCTTTTGAATGGCCGCCTAAAATAAGACGTTCTTTAATATCTGATTGATGCTTTGTTAAATAGGATACAGCTTCAATTTGGGACGGAATAGCATTTTCAAATGTCATGTTGAAATCTTCTTTCCAGCCGACGAGTGTCATATCTGTTCCTCTAAAGACGACATAGGTTGTGCGAGAATCTAATTGAAACATCATAGCTGAAAATTGTTGTTCCTGTTCAACGTCCACGGTATTTTGGTAATGTTGCACGAGTAATTTTGAAAAGCGCTTTGTATGCATAAGTGTTTCTAATAGGGTATTGTCCTTACTCATAATGATATTTGGATCGTTTTGGCGGTTAACACCAAAAAAATGCTCACCAATTTGTTGGATTGTTTGCGGAAAATCATTCACGATATTATCAAATGGTAAATAAGAAAAACGCGTTAAAATCATACTATCAACAACATTAAAACGGCTTTGTCGAAAACTTAAGTCGCCTCTCCAGTGTAAGTAATCAAATAATGTAGCCATGCACGACGCCTCCTTGAATGTTTATATGTTTATCATAGCATATTTATAAAAAAGTGTGGTAAAATAAAAATATCATATAGTAAGGAGGGAGCGTATGTCTGGGGTATTTATTACCGTTGAAGGAGCTGACGGTGCAGGGAAAACAACTCTTATTCAAAAATTAGTACCAAAACTTAAACAAGAGATAAATGTTCCGCTTTTGTCTACACGAGAACCCGGAGGTAATGTGATTGCGGAAAAAATAAGGGAAGTCATTTTAAATCCTGATTATACTCAAATGGACGCAAGAACAGAGGCCTTATTATATGCAGCAGCAAGGCGACAGCATTTGGTAGATAATTTATTACCGGCATTGGCAGAAAATAAATGTATTATTTGTGATCGTTTTGTAGATAGTTCGATTGCTTATCAAGGACGAGGGCGTCAAATTGGTGCTGAAGATGTTTGGCAAATTAATGCCTTTGCAATAGACGGACATCAACCTGATTTAACATTATATATTGATGTTCCGATAGAAGAAGGGTTAAATCGTATTCATCATCACCGAATGGATGAAATCAATCGTTTAGATATGGAAGGCATTGCTTTTCATCAACGTGTTCATGAAGGATATGAAGAATTGGTAAAGGAATATCCAAATCGTATTGTTGTTGTTGACGGCATGCAGTCTCCACAAGAGGTATTAGAAACGTGTTATCGTGTTATTAAACAGCGATTTCCACATTTGTTTGAAGCAAAATAAAGATAGAGAGGTATAGAATAAGATGAAATTAGTGGTGGCGATTGTACAAGATAAAGATAGTTTAGTATTAAGTCAATCTCTTATTGAGGCAAATTTACGTTCGACACGTTTAGCATCAACAGGAGGTTTGTTGAGAAATGGCAGTACAACATTTTTAATTGGGGTAGAAGATGAGCGTTTACAAGAAGCACTTGATGTGATTAAAGAAAACTGTTCAAAACGTGAAGAAATTGTGATGCAACAATCAATGTTAGGTGCAGGGTTAGAAAGTTTGCTAACGTATCCTTTAGAAGTCGCTGTTGGAGGAGCAACTGTCTTTGTGTTGCCAATTGAACAGTTTAATCAATTTTAATGATGATAGCATATGATAAACAACCTCATATTCGGCAACGTTTGTTACAAGCCTACCATAAAGATAAATTAGCCCACGCCTACTTATTTTATGGAAAATCTGGTGTTGGTAAGTTAGAGGTAGCGAAATGGTTTGCCAAATTATTATTTTGCAAACAAGTAGGTGAAACGGGAGCGTGTGTGACATGCTCTGTTTGCAAGCGAATTGATTTAGGCGATTTTCCCGATGTTGATATTATTCAACCCGACGGAGCATCTATAAAGGTTGAACAAGTTAGACAACTAAAAGAAAGTACACATTATAGTAGCTTGGAAAATAAACGAAAAGTGTATATTTTAAATCATGTAGATACAATGTCTATTAGTGCCGCCAATAGTTTATTGAAATTTTTAGAAGAACCTGAACAAGACATTTATTTTTTGTTGTTAACGGAGCATAAAGACAAAGTATTACAAACGATACAATCTCGATGTCAATTAATACCTTTTGTGAGCATTTCTTCAACAATCATTGAAAAAGATTTGATAGATAGAAGTGTTCCAAGCCATTTGGCAAAATGGATTAGTCTTCTCACGCAAGATAGTCAACAAGCGTTGGAGTGGGCAGAGTCAGATACATTTTTTGAATTTCATCAAGCAATGCTACATTGGGCAAAGCTACTATATGAGAACGACGTCACCTCTTTTGTCTACGTGCAGACAACATTAGCACCCTTTATTCAAGATAAAGCACTTGCTTTTGTAGGATTAGATATTGTCAGTTTATATATGCGTGATGTTATGCTTAGTGCTTTTGATGTATCAAACGTGCATTTTAAACACAAATCTATGGGGCATCAAGAGGGATTTTCTACAAAAGATATGTTTTTGTTTATTGCAAAAGCGAAAGAAAGATTGTATGCCAATGTATCGGCACAAGTATGTTATGAAACATTAAGTATTGATATAGTAAGATTATAAAGATAAGGATGATAAGATGAACACACAAGCGTTATACGATCAGTTAGCGTTTATTGAACAACAAAGTGTCGCAATTGAAGAAACCATTAGACAAATGAAAGCAACAATATACACTTTGATTGATGAGAATAGTAGTTTAAAGATAGAAAATGCACATTTAAGAGAAAAAATTGATGCATTAGATAGCACACAAACTCGCTCTAATGATGTCAATTCAAAAACGTATAGTATGATTAACTTGGAAAGATTATATGAATCTGGTGTTCATGTCTGTCATAATTTTTACGGTGCAAAAAGAGATGAAGTATGTTTATTGTGTGAATCGCTTTTAAGTCAATTAGAAGAATAAAAAATAAGGAGAAATATTATGGCTAAAATAGATCAACGTGGTCAGATTGTGCCACCAAAACAAGCAATCAATGATTTTTTTAAAGGATATTTTGATTTTACCGGCTACACTACACGTGCGGGGTATTTGTGGGTAGCGTTAATTTCAACTGTTTTTTTGTTCGTGCTATTTTTTGGAATGATTGTATCTATGATGGAAGCAATAAATTCTTTTGGACGTTATGGTTACTATTACAGTGATTTTGGTATTTTGAGATTTTTATTCTCACTTATTTTACTTGTAGGACTATTTTTACTTATTCCATTTATTGCCATTCAAGTGCGACGTTTAAGAGATTCAGGATTTACGAATAGAGGAATAGTAGCGATATATTTGTACGTACTATCTGTTTTCCCATTTGCTATTATATTAAGTATTTTAACAGCTCTAGCAAATGTCGTTCCGGCTTTATTTGGAATTGTTTTAGTAGTATTTCTTTTTGCGTATTATTTTTCTTGGATTATTTTAGGAGGTCTATATTTTGCAGGGCTTGTGTACCCAACGAATGGTTTTGTCATTGATATAGATAATCCGGTTTTAAATTTCTTTTTCCGTCGTACAAATGAACCAGAAAAAGAAAAAGTTGTTTATGTTTATAAATCAGTTGAAGTTGAGAATGAAGAAAAGACTGTCGCAACAGAAAAAAGCACATCTGAACAAACAGATGTAGAGGAAGCGGTACAAGAAATTAAAGAAATTAAAGAAGTTGAAGAAGTTCATGAAGAAATGGAAACGTCGATAGTAGAACCTTCTGAGAAAGAGTTGTCTAACGAGGACGTTGAATAATTATCAGAAAAACAAATAATATTAAAGCAGATAAAATCAAAGATTTTTAATTTTATCTGCTTTCTTTATATTTATTCGATGTTTTTGTTAAAATGATATTTATTGGGAATGGTTATCACAGATTTTTCTAAAAATAAGTTGCTTTTTTTGATAAACTCCGTTATTATAAATAAAAATCAGATTAGTAAAGATTGTCATGGTTTTAGAGAGTTTCGGTAGCTGAAAAGAAACACCCGCTGATAACTTGAACCTACTGATAGATTTTTATTTGTGAAAACAAATCGGAGTAAACTCCGTTATCAATGCAAGAGTATAAATGAAGGTGGTACCACGATATAGTCGTCCTTTTTGGCGGTTATATCGTGGTACTTTTAATATATGGAGGAGCGTATGGAAAATTTACAAAAACAAGACTTTTCAAAATGGTATTTACAAACTATTCAACAAGCAGATTTAATGGATTATTCACCAGTTAGAGGGTGTATGATTTTTAAACCTGACGGCTACGAATTGTGGGAACATATTCAAAAAGAATTTGATAAACATTTTAAAGCAGAGGGTGTTCGTAATGCGTACTTCCCAATGTTAATTCCAGAATCTTTTTTTGCTAAAGAAAAAGATCATATTGAAGGATTTAGTCCAGAATTACCTTTTGTAACAGAAGCGGCAGGGGAGCCATTAGAAGAAAAATTAGCATTACGTCCAACATCTGAAACGATGATAGGACATGCATTTAGTAATTGGATTAACTCATACCGTGATTTACCACTTGAAATTAACCAATGGGCAAATGTATTCCGCTGGGAAAAGAAAACTTTACCATTTTTAAGAACATCTGAGTTTTTATGGCAAGAAGGGCATACAGCTCATGAAAATGAAGAAGATGCAAGAACGCGTACAATGAGAATGCTAACTATTTATAAACAGGTCGTTGAAGGTTTGCTTGCTATTCCTGTTTATGACGGAGAAAAAACACCGTCTGAACGTTTTGCAGGGGCTGTGTCGACATATTCAATCGAAGCAATGATGAAAGATGGCAAAGCCGTACAAGCTGGAACTAGTCATTATATGGGAACAAAATTTGCTGAAGCATTTGATATTAAATATTTAAATCGTGATAATGAACATGTCTATGCGCATACAACATCATGGGGTGTTTCAACACGTTTAATTGGAGCAACGATTATGACACATGGAGATGAGCAAGGTCTTGTGTTACCACCACGTATTGCACCAACACAAGTTGTCTTAATCCCAGTTGGTCCATGGAAGAAAAATCCAGAAATTGTAGAAAAATTAGAAGAGATTAAAGCGACACTTATATCTAAAGGGTTACGTGTAACATTAGATGATACAGATAATTCACCAGGTTTTAAATTTAATGAATGGGAATTAAAAGGTGTCCCAATGCGTATTGAATGTGGACCACGTGACTTAGAAAATCAGCAAGTGATGACAAAAATGCGTGATGCACAAGAAAAAGTAGCTGTATCCTTTGACACTTTAGTTGAGTTTGTTGTATCACAATTAGATGAGATGCAAGTACGTTTATTAGAAAGTGCAAGACGTATGCGTTCTGGAAATGAATACACACATATTAACACCCTTGATGAATTGAAAGCACATATTGAAGAAAAACGTGCTAATCAAGAAGTGCCAGGTTGGGTATTGATTGGTTGGGACGGTACAGAAGAAACCGAGGCAAAAATTAAAGAAGAAACAGGATTTACGACACGTAATATTCCATTTTGCCCACCGATTGAAAAAGCAACATGCTTAGTAAGTGGTAAACCAGCTAAGTATACAGTTTGGATTGCAAGAGCTTATTAGGATATAGGATAAAATCCTGGATTTATCGGTTTTATACCAAAAAAGTCAAATTGACTTAAAATATACAGAAGATGTGATGCATCTATATAACTTCGATAAAACAAAAAATAAGAAGTAGGCGTCTACGGTTGAAAGCATGTCTAATTGGAATAGTAGCTTTCGTCATACACTATCATCCGATTTTGTTTATCATCACGTATGTTAAATATGTCTTATTTTTTGAAGTTATGGCTTTTTAATGAAGCAAAGTGTATATACTTTGGAAGAAGAATTTTTAGAAAGTGTTCAAGAGAGTTTTTCTAACGCTATCTATTATTGACTACCGGTTAGACAAAATTGTTTAACCGGTATTTTGCTTGTAAAGAATTTCTTTTCATTTCATGCTATAATATGAACGAAAGATAAAAGAGAGGTAACAATATGACGCAAGAAAATTTGTTTTTAGTTTTATTACAACAAGTCAATTTGCATGAACATCCAGACTTTATGTCGTACCATACGAGCATTGTCTTAGAACGAGTAATTGTCAATCAAGAGCAACATACATGGACATTTGTTTTAAGTATGCATGACTTGATTGATTTTTCTCATTTGCGTTTTTTAGAAAATGCGATTAAAGAAACTTTTTCACGTATTGCAGAGATATTTGTTCATGTAAAGGCAGAACATGCTGTGCTTGAACAAGATAATGTGCGTCAATATTGGGCGTATGTGTTACAAAGACAAGGTATTTCAAATGGGTTATATCGTTTGTTAAGCCAACAAGATATTGCGTTATTAGAAAATAATATATTACGAATTACAGTAGATAGTGAACAGGTGTTGCAACAAGTTTCTACTCGCTATAAAGAAGGCATTCAACAAGTATATGCTTCTTTAGGGTTTCCTGCTTTTCAATTAGATGTGATTTTGGATGAAGAAGCATCTTTGCAAAAAAGAGAACAATTTCTTGAAAAGCAACAACAGGAATTAGAACAATTAGCACATCAAGCACAAATTCAAATGGCACAACAAGAACCAAAACAAGAGAAAAAAATTGAGGAAGAGATTGTTTTGGAAAATGATGTGATTTTTGGTAGACGAATCAATCCAAATGAGATTGTTCAGCAAATGGGGGATGTGACTGAAGAACATCCGAATCTTATATTCCAAGGGTATATTTTTGCCAGTGAGGAAAAAGAATTACGTAATGGGAAAAAAGTATTTACGATCAAATTTACAGACTATACAGGGTCATTTGCACTGAAATTATTTTCACGGAATGAAACAGATGCGAAATTGTTTGCGACGTATTTGAAAAAAGGAAACTGGATTAAAGTAAGAGGAGCACTCGAAGAAGACCAGTTTATGCGAGATATTGTTGTCGTGCCAAGAGATATTAACTTAGTGGATATTCGTCCGAGAATTGATACAGCGTTTGATGATAAAAAACGTGTGGAATTGCATTTACATACGACGATGAGCCAAATGGATGCAACTAACCATATTAGTGATTATGTTGCACAAGCAGCCAAGTGGGGACATAAAGCCATAGCTGTCACAGATCATGCGGGGGTTCAAGCATTCCCTGATGCGTATGCTGCCGGACAAAAGCATGATGTGAAAATTCTATACGGTGTTGAAGCTTATGTGGTCGATGACGGTGTTGATGTAGCGTATAACCCGTCCCATGAAAATCTCTCAGATGCAACGTATGTTGTTTTTGACGTGGAAACAACGGGGCTATCAGCTGTTTATGATACAATTATTGAGTTGGCTGCTGTCAAGATGCATAAAGGAAATGTTATTGATACTTTCGAAGCGTTTATCAATCCAGGACATCCATTGTCGGCGACAACGATTTCGCTAACGGGTATCACCGATGAAATGGTGCAAAAAGATGGGCGATCTGAAAAAGAGGTTTTACAAGAGTTTAAAGCATTTTCTCAAGGAACAATTTTAGTGGCACATAACGCATCATTTGATATGGGCTTTTTGAATACAGGGTATAAAAAAGTGGGGATTGATGAAGCTACTAATCCAGTTATTGATACACTAGAGTTATCACGTGCATTGCATCCTGAATTAAAATCACATCGCTTGAATACATTAGCTAAACGTTATGGTGTGGCTTTAGAACAGCATCACCGTGCGGTATATGACTCTGAAACGACAGGGTATTTATGCTTTATTTTCTTAAAAGAAGCATTTGAACAACACGGTATCTCTTATCACGATGAATTGAATAATGATTTAGGTGTAAAAGATGGCTATAAACGCTCTCGCCCATTTCATGTGACAATATTGGCGAAAAATGAAGACGGATTAAAAGATTTATTTAAACTTGTTTCAGAAAGTAATGTCCATTATTTCTATCGTGTACCACGTATTCCACGTTCGTTATTACAAAAGCACCGAACGCATTTATTACTTGGTTCTGCATGTAGTAATGGAGAAGTTTTTGAAGCAATTATGCAAAAAGGATACGATGAAGCACTTGAAAAAGCAAAATTTTATGACTACTTAGAAGTGATGCCTAAACAAGTTTATTCAACACTAATTGCAGAAGAGCTAGTTCATACAGAAAAAGACTTAGAGGATATCATTTCACAAATCGTCCAAATGGGTAAAGATTTAAACAAACCTGTTGTAGCGACAGGAAATGTGCATTACTTAAATAAAGAAGATCATATTTATCGTGAAATTTTGATTTCAACTATGAAAGCAAATGTGAATCGACAACTCCATTTTCCAGAAGTTCATTTTAGAACAACGGACGATATGATTCGTTGTTTTGACTTTTTACCTAAAGAAGATGTGGATAATATCGTATGGAGAAATCCTCAAAAAATAGCAGATAGTATTGAAAAAATTACACCTGTGAAAAAAGACTTGTATACACCGAAAATTGAAGGTGCCGAGCAAGAAATTACGGATTTAAGTTATAAAGAGGCTCGACGTTTATATGGAGAAAATTTACCTGAAATTGTTGAAAAACGTTTAGAGAAAGAATTGAAAAGTATTATCGGAAATGGGTTTTCTGTTATTTATTTAATTTCACAAAAATTAGTACATAAAAGTGTGTCGGACGGCTATTTAGTTGGTTCCCGTGGTTCTGTTGGCTCCAGTTTTGTAGCGACTATGACAGGTATTACAGAAGTTAATCCGCTTGCTCCGCACTATCGTTGTCCAAATTGTCAATACTCTGAGTTTTTTGATGAAGGGCAATATGGTTCGGGATACGATTTGCCTGAAAAAGCTTGTCCGCATTGCCAAACAATATTAGATAAAGATGGACAAGATATTCCGTTTGAAACATTCTTAGGATTTTATGGGGATAAAGTACCTGATATAGATTTGAATTTCTCAGGAGATTATCAAGCACGTGCCCACGCTTATACAAAAGAATTGTTCGGTGAAGATTATGTATATCGTGCAGGGACCATTGGTACGGTTGCTGATAAAACGGCATATGGTTACGTAAGAGCCTATGAACGAGATAAAAATTTACACTATCGTGCTGCAGAAGTAGACCGTTTATCCCTAGGGGCTACTGGTGTGAAAAGAACGACTGGTCAGCATCCAGGTGGGATTATTGTTATTCCAGATTATATGGACGTTTATGATTTTACACCTGTACAATATCCAGCAGATGCACAAGATGCAGAATGGAAAACAACACATTTTGATTTCCATTCCATTCATGATAATGTGTTAAAATTAGATATACTTGGACACGATGATCCAACAGTCATTCGTATGTTACAAGATTTATCTGGACGTGACCCAAAAACAATTCCACCAACGGATAAAGATGTGATGAAAATTTTCCAAGGGACAGAAGTACTAGGTGTGACACCTGAACAAATTGATAGTAAAACGGGAACACTGGGGATTCCTGAATTTGGGACAAAATTTGTACGAGGTATGTTAGAAGCGACAAAACCGACAACTTTTGCAGAGCTATTACAAATTTCTGGTCTATCACATGGAACAGATGTTTATTTAGGGAATGCTGAGGAATTGATTAAACAAGGTGTTGCCCCATTATCGAAAGTTATCGGTTGTCGTGATGACATCATGGTTTATTTAATTCATGCAGGCTTGGAAGATGGTGTTGCGTTTAAAATTATGGAAAGCGTGCGTAAAGGAAAAGGGATACCTGATGAATGGCAAGCGATTATGCGAGAAAATAATGTTCCTGAATGGTATATTCAATCGTGCTTGAAAATTAAGTACATGTTCCCAAAAGCCCATGCGGCTGCATATGTGTTAATGGCTTTAAGAGTTGCTTATTACAAGGTGCATGAACCGTTATTGTACTATTGTGCTTATTTTTCTGTGCGTGCTAATGATTTTGATTTGGTGAGTATGGTGCAAGGAAAAGAAATGGTTAAAAAACGTATGAAAGAAATCAATGATAAAGGATTAGACGCTACTGTTAAAGAGAAAAACTTGTTGACTGTTTTAGAATTAGCTAATGAAATGTTAGAAAGAGGCTTTACATTTAAAATGGTAGATATTGAAAAATCTCATGCACGTCATTTTATTATCGAAGGAAATAGTTTATTAGCGCCGTTTAGAGCTGTACCAAGTTTGGGAGATAACGTTGCTCAGCAAATTATGCAAGCACGAGAAGAAGCGTCGTTCTTATCGAAAGAAGATTTGGCAAAACGTGGTAAAGTAAGTAAGACGATTATGGATTATTTTAACGATAATGGTGTTTTGACACATTTACCAGATTCCAATCAATTATCATTATTTGATTTTTAAAAATAAGTAGACATTCTAATCATAGAGTGTCTACTTCTGTTAAGAAAGGAAAAAAGAT
The DNA here is from genome assembly GCF_010892375.1 of Granulicatella sp. zg-84. Classification (NCBI taxonomy): domain Bacteria; kingdom Bacillati; phylum Bacillota; class Bacilli; order Lactobacillales; family Carnobacteriaceae; genus Granulicatella; species Granulicatella sp. zg-84. Next base: position 36,903 of record NZ_WNJX01000003.1, read on the forward strand.
GCTTTGGCAATTATTTAAAAGAACGTTTATGATAAGTGCCTTTACATTTGGTGGAGGTTATGTCATTGTACCATTGATGAAAACGACATTCGTCGATAAATTAGAGTGGATTGATGAAGATGAAATGCTAGATTTGATTGCTTTGGCACAGACCGCACCAGGAGCAATTGCTGTTAATGCTTCGGTTGCGATTGGGTATCGAATGGCAGGTGTTATTGGGGCAGTTGTCACAATGTTAGCGACTGCTTTACCACCAATGGTTATTTTAATGGGTATGTATGTATTGTATGATGTTGTAAAAACAAATCCAGTTGTAGCAAGTTTACTTCAAGGTATGCAAGTGGGAGTATGTGCTGTGATCTTAGATGTTGTGGTTGATTTACTTGTTGGTATTCATAAACAAAAAAGTATAGTAAGTTGGATTGTGTTTTTTGGTGCACTTTTGCTTACAATGATTTTCCATGTTCATATTTTAATGGTCATTATGATAATGACGATTGTTGGGCTTGTTTTAGCTATCATTGAAAGAAAGTGGGTACATAAAGATGTTGCTTGATTTATTAGTTACATTCATGAAAATTGGGGTGTTGAGTATCGGAGGTGGTTACGCCTCTCTACCATATATACAAAGCATTATTGTCCAAGAAAAAGGTTGGTTAGATACAAATACGTATGCAGATTTATTAACGATTTCTCAAATGACGCCTGGGCCTTTAGCTATCAATTCAGCGAGTTTTGTTGGCATGAAAGTAGGAGGACCGATAGGTGCAGTTGTTGCAACGGTTGGGAATGTATTACCATCGTTATGTATTGTATTACTCTTTTCAATGATTTACTACAAGTATAAGAATTTAAATGGCGTACAATTAGTCATGAAAGCAATTCGACCGGTTGTTGTAGCACTGATTGTTTCGGTAGCATATAGTTTAGTAATGATGTTGACAAATAATGAACGTATGATCTACCAATTTCTACTATTGATAATATGTTTTATTATTGTCAGAATGAAAAAAGTGAATACCCTTCTTATTATTTTTGGTGCAGGTATTCTTAATATGTGTTTGATGTATCTGATGTCGTAAGTTTTATAATCGGAGGGGATATAGATTTAAACTATACCGATAAATATGCGAGAGCGGATAAGAAAGGCTAAAGTGTTAAAAGCACTTACTCAAGAACGTAAAAATCATAAAAAGAGAAAAGGAATTTTAGAAAAGTAGTAAATGTCAATTAGTAATTTTTGTGCAGCTTATCAAAAAATGTAAGTGTTGATAAAAAATTCGTAACTATTAAAATGTAAAAGGAACTGTTGGATTCTGTTTGCACTGTAGTTTTTTAGAGAATTGCGAAAAGGCTTGATATAAATTGGTTTAATGAGTTATATCGAGCTTTTTTGAGTATTATCAATTATTTGAATAGAAATTGATTTTTGAAGTAATGTTTGTTTATAAGGAATAGTTTTGATTTTGGCGATAATGTTTATGGTAACGCTTCACAAAAATATGTAAAAAATGTTATGAAATTGTAAAAAAAATTTCCGAAAAAAGCTTGATTTAATCGGCTTTTTTTTGTATAATACTGGAAGTGTCATTGTGTTTATAGGCGATTCATGCCCAGAAACAGTGACCCCCTCTTGAAAAAAGAGGGTTAGTGATGATGCGAGAGGTTGCGACACACCCGGACGCTTTGCCTAGTCAGGTGTGACGGAAATTTTCGTGGAGCTAGTCTTATGCAAACATTTGACGAAGGAGGTAAAAAAATGGCAAAACAAAAAATTCGTATCCGTTTAAAAGCTTATGAACATCGTGCTTTAGATCAATCAGCGGAAAAAATCGTAGAAACAGCGAAAAGAACTGGCGCTAGTGTAGCGGGTCCTATCCCATTACCAACAGAAAGAACAGTATATACAGTGATTCGTGCGACTCACAAATATAAAGATTCTCGTGAACAGTTCGAAATGCGTACTCACAAACGTTTAATTGACATTGTGAACCCAACGCAAAAAACAATCGATGCCTTAACAAAACTTGAATTACCAAGTGGCGTTGATATCGAAATTAAATTATAAAATAAATTATCAGGAGGTGTACCATGGCCAAAGGAATCTTAGGAAGAAAAGTAGGGATGACTCAATTCTTCACTGAAAGTGGTGAATTAGTACCAGTAACAGTTGTTGAAGCAACTCCAAACGTCGTTTTACAATTAAAAACAATCGAAAACGATGGTTACGAAGCTGTTCAATTAGGTTACCAAGACAAACGTGAAGTATTGACAAACAAACCTGAAAAAGGTCATGTAGCTAAAGCAAACGCTACTCCTAAGCGCTTCATTCGTGAATTTAACAATGTTGAGCTAGGAGAATATGAATTAGGACAAGAAGTAAAAGTTGATGTTTTCCAAGCAGGAGACATTGTTGATGTAACAGGAACATCTAAAGGAAAAGGATTCCAAGGTGTTATCAAACGTCATGGACAAAGTCGTGGACCAATGGCTCACGGTTCTCGTTACCACCGTCGTCCTGGGTCAATGGGTGGAGCTTCTTTCCCATCACGCGTATTTAAAGGTAAAAACTTACCAGGTCAAACAGGTGGAAATCGTATCACAATTCAAAACTTAGAAGTTGTAAAAGTTGATTTAGAAAACAATGTAATTTTAATCAAAGGTAATGTACCTGGATCTAAAAAATCATTAGTAGAAATTCGTACTGCTCGCAAAGCAGGAAATAAGTAAGCTGGGAAGGAGGAAACGATTAAATGGCAAAGGTAACTTTATTTAAACAAGATGGTTCAACTGTCGGCGAAATCGAATTAAACGATGCAGTATTCGGCGTAGAACCAAATGAGAATGTTGTGTTCGATGCAATCATTATGCAACGTGCTTCATTAAGACAAGGTACACACGCTACAAAAAACCGTAGTGCTGTACGTGGCGGTGGTCGTAAACCATGGCGTCAAAAAGGAACTGGTCGTGCAAGACAAGGTTCAACTCGTTCACCACAATGGGTAGGCGGTGGAACAGTCTTTGGTCCAACACCACGTTCATATAGCTATAAATTAAACAAAAAAGTTCGTCGTTTAGCTATCAAATCAGTTCTTTCATCCAAAGTGGCTGAAGGTAACTTAGTAGTAGTAGACGCATTAAACTTTAGTGCACCAAAAACACAAGAATTTGCACAAGTATTGAAAAACTTAGATGTGACATCAAAAGTATTAGTTGTTGTAGAAAACGGTAATGACTTTGCGGCATTATCAGCTCGTAACTTACCAAATGTTACAGTTGTAGCAGAAGACAACGTAAGTGTACTAGATGTATTCTCAAACACAAAAGTATTATTCACTCAAAGTGCTCTTTCAACAGTAGAGGAGGCTCTTAAATAATGAATGCTCGTGATGTAATCAAACGTCCAATTATTACAGAAGCATCTGTACTAGCAATGGATGAGAAAAAATATACTTTTGAAGTAGATGTACGTGCTAATAAAACATTAGTAAGACAAGCAATCGAAGAAGTCTTCGGTGTAGAAGTGAAAAGTGTTAACATTATGAACGTACGTGGTAAATTCAAACGCGTAGGTAAATATGCTGGATACACTAAAAAACGTCGTAAAGCAATCGTAACATTAACAGAATCTTCAAAAGACATTGAAATTTTTGAAAGTAACGACTAATATTCACAAGATATAAGAAAAATTTAGGAGGTAAATAACGTGGCGTTGAAAAAATATAATCCGACATCAAACGGACGTCGTAACATGACAGGTTATGATTTTGCTGAAATCACAAAATCAACACCTGAAAAATCATTGTTAGAGTCAATTAAAAAAACTGCCGGACGTAACAACCAAGGTAAAATTACAGTTCGTCACCACGGTGGTGGTCACAAACGTGCTTACCGTGTGATTGATTTCAAACGTGTTAAAGACAACATGCCAGCAACTGTTAAAGCTGTTGAGTATGATCCAAACCGTTCAGCAAACATTGCGTTAATTCAATACGCAGATGGTGTGAAAGCATACATCATTGCTCCAAAAGGAATTGAAGTAGGTCAAAAAGTAGAATCTGGTGTAAATGCAGATATTAAAGTAGGTAATGCATTACCATTATCTCATATCCCAGTAGGTACTGTGATCCATAATATTGAAACAAAACCTGGTAAAGGTGGACAATTAATTCGTTCAGCTGGAACTAGCGCTCAAGTATTAGGTCAAGAAGGTAAATATACATTAGTACGTTTGAACTCTGGTGAAGTACGTATGATTTTATCAACTTGCCGTGCAACAGTAGGTACAGTAGGTAACGAACAACATGAACTTGTAAACATTGGTAAAGCAGGACGTTCACGTTGGTTAGGCAAACGCCCAACAGTACGTGGTTCTGTAATGAACCCTAATGATCACCCACACGGTGGTGGTGAGGGTCGTGCTCCTATCGGACGTAAATCACCAATGACTCCATGGGGTAAACCAGCTCTTGGATTGAAAACTCGTAAGAAAAAAGCTCGTAGCAATAAATTAATTGTTCGCGGACGTAAAAAATAAGAAATAAAACTCAAGAATAAATGAAAACAGAAGGGAGGCTTCGCTGTGGGTCGTAGTCTTAAAAAAGGGCCATTCGTCGATGCCCATTTAATGAAAAAAGTTGAAGCTGCAGCAGCAAGTGATAAAAAACAAGTTGTAAAAACTTGGTCACGCCGTTCTACAATCTTCCCTAACTTTGTTGGACAAACAATTGCGGTTTACGATGGAAGAAAACATGTTCCTGTTTATGTTCAAGAAGATATGGTAGGACACAAATTAGGTGAATTTGCACCAACAAGAACGTATCGTGGTCATGCTGCCGATGACAAAAAAACTAAAAAACGTTAATCAAGGAGGTAAAATAGTATGTCAGAAATTACATCTGCTAAAGCAGTTGCAAAAACTGTTCGCATTGCGCCTCGTAAGGTTCGTTTAGTAGTAGATCTTATTAGAGGTAAAAAAATCGGTGAAGCAATTTCAATTTTGAAATTCACACCACGTTCTGCATCTCCTATTGTTGAAAAAGTATTGATGTCAGCAATTGCAAACGCAGAACACAATTATGATTTAGATATTGAAAACTTGGTAGTAAGTGAAGCTTTTGTTAACGAAGGACCAACAATGAAACGTTTCCGTCCACGTGCAAAAGGATCTGCTTCTCCAATTATGAAACGTACAAGCCACATTACAATCGTGGTAACTGAGAAGAAGGAGGGATAGTCTGTGGGTCAAAAAGTACATCCAATAGGTATGCGTGTCGGTATCATTCGTGACTGGGATGCAAAATGGTACGCAGAAAAAGATTACGCAGAGTTCTTACATGAAGATTTAAGAATTCGTAAGTATGTTTTTGGAAAATTAAAAGATGCTGCGATTTCTAGAATTGAAACAGAACGTAAAGCAAATAACGTCGTAACAGTATCTATCCACACTGCTAAACCAGGATTAGTAATCGGTAAAGGCGGTTCAGAGGTAGAAAACCTACGTAAAGAATTAAAACAATTAACAGGTAAAGAGCATGTTAATATCAACATTGTTGAAATTAAAAAACCTGACTTAGATGCAAAATTAGTTGCTGAAGGAATTGCTCGTCAATTAGAAAACCGTGTTGCATTCCGTCGTGCACAAAAACAAGCTATTCAACGTACAATGAAAGCTGGAGCACAAGGGATTAAAACAATGGTATCAGGTCGTTTAAATGGTGCGGATATTGCGCGTAGCGAAAGCTATTCAGAAGGAACTGTTCCATTGCATACTTTACGTGCAGACATTGATTATGCATGGGAAGAAGCAGACACAACTTATGGTAAATTAGGTGTTAAAGTTTGGATTTACCGTGGTGAAGTATTACCAACTAAGAAAAATGTGAAGAAAGGAGAAAATTAATCATGTTAGTACCAAAACGTGTTAAATTCCGTCGTGAATTCAGAGGAAAAATGCGTGGCGAAGCTAAAGGTGGTAAAGAAGTAAGTTTTGGTGAATTTGGTTTACAAGCGACTGAATCACACTGGATTACAAACCGCCAAATTGAAGCTGCCCGTATTGCAATGACTCGTTATATGAAACGTGGTGGGAAAGTATGGATTAAAATTTTCCCTCATAAATCATATACAGCTAAAGCTATCGGTGTTCGTATGGGTTCTGGTAAAGGGGCTCCTGAAGGCTGGGTAGCACCAGTAAAACGTGGTAAAATCATGTTTGAAGTTGCAGGCGTTTCAGAAGAAATCGCACGTGAAGCATTCCGCTTAGCTTCTCACAAATTACCAGTTAAAACGAAATTTGTAAAACGTACAGAACAGGGTGGTGAATCGAATGAAAATTAATGAATTAAATGGATTGTCCACTGCTGAATTAGTTGCAAAAGAAAAAGAATTCAAAGAAGAATTATTCAATCTTCGATTCCAACTAGCTACTGGCCAGTTAGAAAATACAGCACGCTTGAAAGAAGTACGTAAAACTATTGCGCGTATCAAAACAGTTGTGCGTCAACAAGAATTACAAAAATAATTAATCAGCAAAGGAGGACATACTAAAGATGACTGAAGAACGTAACCAACGTAAAGTTTATCAAGGTCGTGTTGTTTCAGATAAAATGGACAAAACAATCACTGTAGTGGTTGAAACTTACAAAACACACCCAACTTATGGTAAACGCGTTAAATATTCTAAAAAATTCAAAGCTCATGATGAAAATAATTCAGCAAAAATGGGCGACATCGTAAAAATTATGGAAACTCGTCCACTTTCTGCTACCAAACATTTTCGTTTATTAGAAATTGTTGAGGAATCCATTATTATTTAACCAATTAGATATGTAAGAACAAGTTCGGAAGGAGGATACCGAGATGATTCAAACAGAATCTCGTTTGAAAGTAGCTGATAACTCAGGTGCACGTGAAGTGTTAACTATCAGAGTTTTAGGTGGATCAAATCGTAAAACAGCCAATATTGGTGATGTGATTGTTGCAACTGTAAAACAAGCAACACCAGGTGGAGTTGTTAAAAAAGGAGACGTTGTTAAAGCTGTAATCGTTCGTACAAAATCAGGTGCACGTCGTAAAGACGGATCATACATCAAATTTGATGAAAATGCGTGTGTTATCATTCGTGATGATAAAAGCCCTCGTGGAACTCGTATTTTTGGACCGGTTGCTCGTGAATTACGTGATAACAACTATATGAAAATTGTTTCTCTAGCTCCAGAAGTAATCTAATTAAATCCAAAAATAAGAGTTAAGAACGAAGGAGGTGCAAAGTTACATGCACGTAAAAACTGGTGATAAAGTTAAAGTATTGACTGGTAAAGATAAAGGCAAAGAAGGCGTAGTAACTAAAGCTTTTCCGAAAAAAGATCGCGTTCTTGTTGAAGGTGTAAATATTGTTAAAAAACATCAAAAACCTACACAAGCAAATCCAAATGGCGGAATCGTGGAGAAAGAAGCGCCAATCCATGTTTCTAACGTTATGTTAATCGATCCAGCTACAAACCAACCAACTCGTGTTGGCTATAAAGTAGTGGACGGTAAAAAAGTACGCGTTTCTAAAAAAACTGGTGAAGCTATCGATAAATAATAAACCGAGGAAGGAGGAGCTATTTTAATGAATCGTTTACAAGAAAAATATGTGAAGGAAATTATCCCTTCATTAGTAGAAAAATTCAATTATGCATCTGTGATGCAAGCACCAAAAGTTGAGAAAATTGTTATCAACATGGGTGTTGGTGATGCAGTATCTAATGCTAAAAACTTAGAAAAAGCTGTTGATGAATTGACATTGATTTCAGGACAAAAACCTGTCATTACAAAAGCTAAAAAATCTATCGCTGGATTCCGCTTACGTGAAGGAATGCCAATCGGAGCAAAAGTGACTTTACGTGGCGAAAGAATGTATGATTTCTTAGACAAATTAGTAACAGTTTCATTACCTCGTGTGCGTGACTTCCGCGGTGTAAGTAAAAAATCATTTGACGGTCGTGGAAACTACACATTAGGTGTTAAAGAACAATTAATCTTCCCAGAGGTTGATTATGATAAAGTTGATAAAGTACGTGGTATGGATATCGTTATCGTAACAACAGCTAAAACGGATGAAGAATCAAGAGAATTATTAACTCAATTAGGAATGCCATTCCAAAAATAATATAAGGAGGCGAATAAAGTGGCTAAAAAATCAATGGTTGCAAAAAACAAACGTCCTAAAAAATTCGCAGTTCAAGAATATACTCGTTGCGAACGTTGCGGACGTCCACACTCTGTTTATCGCAAATTTAAACTTTGCCGTATTTGCTTCCGCGAACTTGCTTATAAAGGGCAAATTCCTGGAGTGAAGAAAGCTAGTTGGTAATCCCATATCTATCGAAAAGGAGGTTAAACTAAATGGTTATGACAGATCCGATTGCAGATTTTCTAACACGTATTCGTAATGCGAACATGGTTCGTCACGCGGTACTAGAAGCACCTGCATCAAGAATGAAAAAAGATATCGCAACAATCTTAAAAAACGAAGGTTTCATTAAAGATTTTGAAATTATTGAAGATGACAAACAAGGCGTTATCCGTGTATTCTTAAAATATGGTCAAAATAACGAGCGCGTTATTACTGGTTTAAAACGTATTTCAAAACCAGGTTTACGTGTTTATGCTAAAACAAATGAAGTACCTAAAGTATTAAATGGTTTAGGTATTGCAATTCTTTCAACTTCTGAAGGTGTTATCACTGATAAAGTTGCAAGACAAAAAAATGTAGGTGGCGAAGTCTTAGCATACGTTTGGTAAGATAATTCGTACATAATAATTAAAGAAAGAGAGGTGCAGTCATGAGTCGTATTGGTAATAAACCAGTTGTGATTCCAAGTGGCGTAACCGTTACTAAAAATGGTCAAGAAGTAACAGTAAAAGGGCCTAAAGGTGAATTAACTTGTACATTTTCACCAATCATTGAAATCAATGTAGGTGAAGCAGAAGTAACATTCACTCGTCCTAATGATGAAAAAGAAAGTCGTTCATTACACGGAACAACACGTGCTGTATTTAATAACATGGTTGTTGGTGTAACAGAAGGCTTTGCGAAAGAGTTAGAACTAATTGGGGTTGGGTACCGTGCTCAATTACAAGGGACAAAACTTGTATTAAACGTTGGTTACTCACATCCAGTTGAATTTACTCCAGAAGATGGTATTACTGTTGAAGTACCTTCAAATACAAAAGTTATCGTACGTGGTATTAGTAAAGAGAAAGTTGGCGCTTTAGCAGCTAACATCCGTGACGTACGTCCACCAGAACCATATAAAGGTAAAGGTATTCGTTACGTTAACGAATTTGTACGTCGTAAAGAAGGTAAAACAGGTAAATAATGTCTTTTTAAAAGCATTATTTACTTGTCTATCATATATAACTATATTTTATACTTATAAAGAGGTGACATCGTGATTACAAAACCAGATAAAAATAAAATGCGCCAAGCTCGTCATGCGCGTGTAAGAAACAAAATTTCTGGTACTGCTGAGTGCCCACGCTTGAACGTTTTCCGTTCTAATAAACACATCTACGCTCAATTAATTGATGACGTAGCGGGTGTGACGCTAGCAAGTGCCTCAACTTTAGATAAAGAAGTGTCAAAAGCTACAAAATCTGAAGAAGCAGTTTCAGTTGGTAAACTAATTGCTCAAAGAGCTGCTGAAAAAAATATTAAGCAAGTAGTCTTCGACCGTGGTGGTTATCTATACCATGGCCGCGTTAAAGCTTTAGCTGAAGCTGCACGCGAAAATGGACTAGAATTTTAAAAGAAGGAGGATACCCATTCATGGTTTTTATTGACCCAACAAAATTAGAATTAGAAGAACGTGTTGTTGCTATTAACCGTGTTACTAAAGTTGTAAAAGGTGGACGTCGTTTACGTTTTGCTGCGTTAGTTGTTGTTGGTGACAAAAATGGTCACGTAGGATTTGGTACAGGTAAAGCTCAAGAAGTACCTGAAGCTATCCGTAAAGCTATCGAAGACGCTAAGAAAAACTTGATTGAAGTACCAGTTGTTGGTTCTACAATCCCACACGAAGTAATTGGTCGTTTCTGTGGCGGTAATGTATTGTTAAAACCAGCTCCAGCCGGTTCAGGAGTTGCAGCGGGTGGTCCTGTTCGTGCCGTTGTTGAATTAGCAGGTGTTGCTGATATTACAAGTAAATCTTTAGGATCAAACACACCAATTAACATGGTACGTGCAACAGTAGAAGGATTAAAACAATTAAAACGTGCTGAAGAAGTTGCTAAATTACGTGGCAAATCAGTAGAAGAATTGTAAGAGGAGGACAAAAAGAGATGGCAGAATTAAAAATCACTTTAAAACGTAGCTTAATCGGACGTCCTCAAAATCAAATCGATACATGTAAAGCATTAGGTTTAACAAAACCACATAAACAAGTGGTTAAACCAGCTAACGATGCGATTAAAGGTATGGTTCGTACAGTTTCTCACTTAGTTGAAGTAGAAGAAATTTAATTTTATAGAAAAATATAAAAGGAGGTGCCTAGTTAACATGGAACTTCATACATTAAAACCAGCCGAAGGTTCACGTCACGTACGTAATCGTGTAGGTCGTGGTCAAGGTTCTGGAAACGGAAAAACATCTGGTCGTGGACAAAAAGGTCAAAAAGCACGTTCAGGCGGTGGTGTGAGATTAGGTTTTGAAGGGGGTCAAACTCCATTATTCAAACGTATTGCAAAACGTGGTTTCAATAATATCAACCGTAAAGAATATGTAATTGTGAATTTAACTGATTTAAACCGTTTTGAAGATGGTGCTGAAGTAACTCCAGCAGCATTAGTAGAAATGGGATTAGTGAAAAAAGAATTATCAGGTGTTAAAATTTTAGCTAATGGAGCATTAGAGAGAAAATTGTCTGTTAAAGCACACAAATTCTCAAAAGTAGCCAAAGAAGCAATTGAAGCTGCTGGTGGAACTGTTGAGGTGATTTAATGTTCTCATTATTGAAATCTGCATTCCAAGTAAAAGATGTCCGTAATAGAATATTTTACACTTTTATGATTCTTGTCATTTTCCGTATAGGAGCACATATTACTGTTCCTGGCGTTAATGCAGCAGCATTATCAACTTTATCGGAAAGTGGAAATAGTTTATTTAGTATTTTAAATACATTTGGTGGAGGCGCATTAAGACAATACTCAATCTTTGCATTGGGTGTTTCTCCATATATTACGGCCTCTATCATTGTGCAGTTATTACAAATGGATATCATTCCAAGATTTACTGAATGGGCAAAACAAGGTGAGGTTGGTCGTCGTAAATTAAATAAAGCGACTGTTTATTTCACAATTGTTTTAGGGTTTATTCAAGCAATCGGTGTATCTTTTGGTTTTAACGCATTAACAGGATATGGTTTAGTACGCGATACTTCTATGGGTGGTTATATGCTTATTGCTCTCATTTTAACAACAGGTACAATGCTTGTAATGTGGTTAGGTGAGCAAATCACACAAAAAGGTGTCGGTAATGGTGTGTCTATGATTATTTTTGCAGGGATTGTTGCACAGTTGCCTGCTCAATTATACACACTCTTCATGAAATACTTAGCTAGTGATGCACAGCCATTATGGATTAACATATCTATTGTGGTAGGTATTATTGTATTGATATTAGCAATGATTATGTTTGTTATCTTTATGGAACAAGCAAAACGCAAAATATCTGTACAATATTCAAAACGTGCTAATGGCGCAAGTCAAATGGCATATTTACCATTAAAAATTAACTCAGCCGGTGTGATTCCTGTTATTTTTGCAAGTTCATTCTTATTGATACCTGCAACAATTTTAAACCTTTTTGCAGCAACATATAAAGGTGAAGCATGGTTTGTCCTATTAAACAATGCGTTTAATTATCGTACTGTTCTAGGAGCAACGGTTTATATTACATTGATTGTATTATTTACGTTCTTCTACGCGTTTGTGCAAGTAAATCCTGAAAAAGTGGCTGAAAACTTGCAAAAACAAGGTGGATACATTATTAGTGTTAGACCGGGGAAAGGTACAGAAAATTATATTTCTAAATTGTTAATGAGATTAAGTACAGTTGGTGCTGTTTATTTAGCATTGATTGCGGCAATCCCAAATTTTGCGTCTGTATTTATTCCAGGTTGGCCGCCTAATTTAGCGTTACTTGGTACAAACTTACTAATCATTATCGGTGTTATTTTAGAAACAACGAAACAAATTCAAGGTAAATTGATTAAACGTAAATATCATGGTTTTATTCAATAGGGTGCTAGGCAAAAGCTTGAAGTGTTATTCTTGCTTTTGTCACACTTTATCTTGTATTAGATAGAGGAGAAACAATATGAATATTATCTTAATGGGATTACCTGGTGCTGGAAAAGGAACACAGGCTGAAAAAATTGTCGATACCTATCATTTTCCACACATTTCAACAGGAGATATGTTTAGAGCGGCGATAAAAAACGGTACACCATTAGGTCTACAAGCAAAATCTTTTATGGATAAAGGCGAATTAGTACCTGATGAAGTGACAAATGGTATTGTCAAAGAAAGATTGGCACAATCTGATACTGTTAACGGATTTTTATTAGATGGATTTCCTCGTACAGTGAACCAAGCACAAGCATTAGATGCGATATTATTAGAGCTTGGAAAACAAGTAGATGCAGTCATTAATATTGATGTAAATCCAGAAGTTTTAAAAGCACGTTTAACAGGAAGAATTATTTGTCGTGATTGTGGTGCAACATACCATACATTAAATAATCCACCAAAAGTGGAAGGAACATGTGATCGTTGTGGAAATCATGATTTCTATCAACGTGAAGACGATAAACCTGAAACGGTTGAAAATCGTATTCAAGTTAATTTAAAACAAACAAAACCTTTGTTGGATTATTATCAAGAAAAAAATGTTCTTTTCAATGTGAATGGTGAAGAAGACATCAATATAGTTTTTGATAATGTCCGTAAAATTATTGAAAAATAGCCATATTCACTTTTCAAAAAAAGCGTGATATGGTATAATTAACAGGTTAGAGCGTAATAAGCTTGAAAGCTAAGGAGGTTTTAAGGCGTGGCGAAAGACGATGTGATTGAAATTGAAGGAACAGTCGTTGAGACTTTGCCAAATGCAATGTTTAAAGTCGAACTTGAAAACGGTCATATTGTATTGGCGCATGTTTCTGGTAAAATAAGAATGCATTACATCCGTATATTACCCGGAGATAAAGTAACTGTTGAGTTATCACCGTATGATTTAACTCGTGGCAGAATTACTTATCGCTTTAAATAATTATACTCCGTCAAATAAATGAGATAATCTAATGTAAACAAATGATACTATATCGTTTTATTATGAGGAGGCAAAAAAATGAAAGTTAGAGCTTCAGTTAAACCAATCTGCGAAAAATGTAAAGTTATTAAACGCAATGGTCGTGTGATGGTAATTTGTGAAAATCCAAAACACAAACAACGTCAAGGATAATTAAAAAAGGAGGTACCTAAAGAATGGCTCGTATTGCAGGTGTAGACATACCACGTGACAAACGTGTAGTAATTTCATTAACATATATTTATGGTATTGGAAAGAAAACTTCTCAAGAAATTTTAGCAGCAGCTGATGTTTCAGAAGAAATTCGTGTACGTGATTTATCAAACGAACAATTAGACCGTATTCGTGCGGAAGTAGATAAACTAAAAGTTGAAGGCGATCTTCGTCGTGAAGTGAGCTTAAACATTAAACGATTGATTGAAATTGGTTCTTATAGAGGCATGCGTCATCGTCGTGGTTTACCAGTTCGTGGACAAAACACTAAAAATAATGCGCGTACGCGTAAAGGCCCAGCAAAAGCAATTGCAGGTAAGAAAAAATAATAAATAAGGGAGGTTAGTCTTTCATGGCAAAAAAAGTGACACGTAAACGTCGTGTGAAAAAAAATATTGAGACAGGTATTGCACATATCCGTTCAACATTCAATAATACAATTGTTATGATTACTGATGTTCATGGTAATGCAGTAGCATGGTCATCAGCAGGTGCTTTAGGATTTAAAGGTTCTAAAAAATCAACACCATTTGCTGCTCAAATGGCTGCTGAATCTGCTGCTAAAGGCTCAATGGAACACGGTATGAAAACAGTGGAAGTATCTGTTAAAGGACCAGGTTCAGGTCGTGAATCAGCTATTCGCTCATTACAAGCAGCAGGTTTAGAAATCACAGCAATTCGTGACGTAACACCTATTCCACATAATGGATGTCGTCCTCCAAAACGTCGTCGTGTATAGTGAAACGGGACAGTTAAAGTTTTACGAAAACATAAAATGATAACAAACAATGTATAGACATTGTTGAGTAGTTTAAAACAGTATGTCATCATGTACTGTTCCATCGGAGAGGGGTATAGTAGAAAATGATCGAAATTGAAAAACCTAAAATTGAGACGATTGAGATCAGCGAAGACGCCAAATTTGGTAAATTCGTTGTTGAACCACTAGAACGCGGTTACGGAACCACCCTTGGAAATTCACTACGTCGTATTTTGTTGTCTTCATTACCAGGAGCAGCTATTACAGATATACAAATTGAAGGTGTACTACATGAATTTTCAACAGTACCAGGTGTTGTTGAAGATGTAGCGACAATGATTTTAAATATCAAAAAGCTTGCATTGAAATTGAACGATGTAACAGAAAAAACATTAGAGTTGAATATTGTAGGTCCTGCTGTTGTAACAGCTGGTGACATTACACCAACAAGTGATGTTGATATCTTAAATCCAGATTTATACATTTGTACAGTCGCAGACGGCGCACATTTAAAAATGAATTTAAGTGCAAGAGCAGGTAGAGGATACGTACGTTCAGAGTACAATAAACGTGAAGATATGCCGATTGGTGTATTACCGATTGATTCCATTTACACTCCTGTTAGTCGTGTGAATTATCAAGTTGAAAACACTAGAATTGGTCAAAAAAATATTTATGATAAATTGACATTAGATGTTTGGACAGATGGTTCAATCAGTCCTGAAGCAGCGATTAGTTTATCAGCTAAAATTTTAACAGAGCATTTAGATGTGTTTGTCAACTTAAATGAACAAGCTCGTAAAGTTGAAATCATGGTAGAGAAGGAAGACACGCATAAAGAAAAAATGCTAGAAATGACGATTGAAGAGTTAGATTTATCTGTTCGTTCTTATAACTGTTTAAAACGTGCAGGTATCAACACTGTTCAAGAGTTAACTGATAAAACAGAGGCAGAAATGATTAAAGTGCGTAATCTTGGACGCAAATCTTTAGAAGAAGTGCGTAACAAACTAATTGAATTAAACTTGACATTACGTCAAGAAGATTAGTATCAAAGTAAAGGAGGATACCCATGGCTTACCGTAAATTAGGACGTAATAGTGCACAAAGAAAAGCAATGTTACGTGATTTGACAACTGACTTATTGATAAATGAACGTATTGTAACAACAGAAGCACGTGCGAAAGAAATTCGCTCAACAGCAGAAAAAATGATTACTTTAGGTAAACGTGGTACATTACACACACGTCGCCAAGCTGCAGCGTTTTTACGTAATGAAGTAGCATCTGTACGTGAAGAAGAAGGTACAATTGTTGTTGAATCAGTATTACAAAAATTATTCAATGACTTAGCAAGTCGTTACAGTGAACGTCAAGGTGGCTACACACGTATTTTGAAAACTGAAACACGTCGTGGCGATGGCGCTTCAATGGTAATTATTGAATTGGTTTAATTAAATAGAGCGTTATGATGTTAGTATTGCTATATAAATACTTAGTCTAGCTCGCTGTATTATCACGGGAGTATTCCCGTGATAATACAAACAATTCTACTAATGAGTCTTCATTAGTTTTTTTATTTATATAATGACGTAAAGTTCTGTGACGGATTTTATGGTTCTATATTTTTAGGGTTGATGGCTTACGCCATCAACCCTATTTAATAAATTTATTTTTTAAGTGCTTTTATAATAAGTAGCAATACTACCGTTGAGAATAGTGGAGGGAATTGGTAACTTTTTTCGTTCATCACAATATAAAATCCGAGATTAGAAAGTATATTTAGTACAATCATATTTATGATAAATAATAGAGATATTTTTAAAATGGTTTGCGATTTGTTTTTCATGAGTGCCTCCTTATGATGAAATGTATATAGTTGTAAAAAATATGTTACAATAATATGTAGCGTTATGTGTAATGAGGAGCGATAGGTATATGGAAAGACAATTTTACTATAGAGAGGATACATTAGATTGTAAAGAAACAGTTCTATGTGGCATTATCAATGTGACACCGGATTCTTTTTCTGATGGTGGGAAGTATTTTGGTGTTGAGTTAGCGGTACAAAGAGCAAAAGAATTGATTGCTCAAGGGGCAAAAATGTTAGATATTGGTGGGGAGTCCACTAGACCGGGAAGTACCTATGTGGACATACAAGAAGAAATAAATCGTGTTGTCCCCGTTGTTAAAGCGATAAAATCTTTTAGTGATATTCCTATTTCAGTAGACACATGGAAATCTGAAGTAGCTCAAGCGGCTATTGATGCAGGTGTAGATATTATTAATGATATTACTGGTTTATTAGGTGATAAGAATATGGCAAAGGTCATTGGTAATTCTGATGTAGGATTTATTGCGATGTTTAATCCTGTTATTGCTAGACCTCACCATGAAAGTTCAAAAATTTTTCCAAAATTTACAAAGGAAGATGTGTTTACTGAGAAAGAGCAATTCACATTTGATAGTATGCCAATTCATGATGTGATGTCATATTATTTTAAAAAAGTGTTATCTATTGCACAAAAAAATGGTATTTCAAAAAACAGAATGATGTTAGATGTGGGAATTGGTTTTGGGTTAACGAAACGTGAGAATTTTATGTTGTTAAATCATTTAAGTGATATACATCAATTAGGGTGTTGTGCTTTTTTAGGTGTTTCTAGAAAAAGATTTATTACGACATTATTAGAAGAAAATCATTTTGATGTGGATATGTCATCTGAAAAAGGTGTGGATAATAGAGATGAGGCATCTGCTGTTTTAACGGCATTAGCAGCCGTTCAAGGTGTTGAAGTGTTACGTGTTCATACGATACCGAAACACCTTATGGCAATAAAAATTGCAGATGCTGTACGCATGGTTGAACAAGTAGAAGATGAAAATTTGAAGGCTTATCAATAATCATTTGGTAAAAGGAGTACATGATGATGTACTCCTTTTAAACGTCCGTAAAATATCTTGTATTTTAAATAAACGATATTGTATAATATTTTCTGGAAAGCGAGTTAATTGATGAAACAGAGTAAATCATTAGCGTTAAGTGTTCGTGAATGGGATGTTGTCACGAAACGAAATGAGTATCATGCGACTAATGATTGCGTCCGCTGTTTACCATACAAATAGGTAAACACTGTTTAGATGCTTTTACATCTTATAGAGGAGGTTTACCGTATGGTAAAACACATAAAATGGGTGCCGTTAAGCATTATTCTCACGGTATCGGCATTGATTGCTTACGTTAACCCTTTAAATATGACACTAGAACAAAGTCTTTTATTTTCTAGTTTGATATGTTCTGCTGCTCTTTGGGCAACGGAGGCAGTACATAAAAGTTTAGCATGTCTATTTTTTTTGATTATGGTCGCTATATTCGGAAAAACAAATATGGTTGATATGATTAGTTTTGTATGGTCAGATACGAATATCTTGATTATGACGACAATGCTTTTATCAGTAGGTATAATGAATACTGGTATTGTGCATCAATATGTTGAAAAGATTTTTAAGAAAAGTGCAACGAATAAGATTGCACTGCTTAGTGTACCGTATTTATTCGGGCTACTATTTGTATTTCTTGTTCCCCAAGCATTTGCGAGAGTGATTATCATTGGAACAATTTTGAATGGATTACTTGTGGCAAAAACACCACAGGAAGAACGAGCGAAACAAGCTATTATTTTTAACGGATTTATCGGTGTTGTTATGACGTATATGTTTTTTAACAATGGTGATATTGTACTTAACCAAGCAGCACTGACGTTTGCCGGAGAGCATGTCAAGCAACGACTGACATTTGAGCATTGGTTTGCATTGATGTCAGTTCCAACACTAATAGCGTCTATTGTAACGATTGTGACTGTCTATATCGTGTTTAAAAATGACTTATCTTATTTCCATTTAGGTATGATTGCACCAACAAAGCAAAATGAAAAACAAATACCAAAAAGAAATCAATCCATTGTTTTATTGACAATGGTGGCGATTATTTTTTGTTGGATGACGTATAGATGGCACTCTATTCCTGCATTTATTCCAGCTGTAGCAGGCGTTTTGGTAATGTATGGGGGACGTGTTATTAGTATAAAAGATTTAAAAGCGATAAATCCACATTTTGTGTTATTTTTAATGACCGTATTTAGTATTGGAAAAGTACTAGGACAAAGTGGCATTACGGCTGTTATTTTTCAAACATTGAAGCAGTTTATTCCAGTTGAACAGTCTAATATATACTTGTTAATGATTGCTTTACTTGTCATGGTTTTACATTTGTGTATTGGTTCATCTGTGGCAACAATGTCGGTAGTACTACCAATTCTATTACCACTTACACAAGAAGTAGGGTATCGACCTGAAATCATAACATTGATGACGTATATTATTGTCAATATTCATTTCTTATTACCATTTCATCAAGCAACGGTCATGATTGGAACGGCAAAGCAATACTATTCTGAAAAGTATATGCTACGTTTTGGAATGGCGATGACAGTCGTGACATTTATTTTACTGGCATTTGTTTATATGATATGGTGGAAAATAGTGCATATTTTATAAAAAACAGATACAACATCATTGCGATGCTGTATCTGTTTTTAATGTATCGAATAAATAGCGCATTGGTTTTTGTAGGACGGGATGAATATAGTGCGGAGCAATATCACACATTGGTTCAAGAACAAATGTGCGTTCTTGAATATAAGGATGAGGGACAATTAAATTGGATTCATAAATGATTTGATTATCGTAGAACAAAATATCAATATCAATTGTCCGTGGTCCCCAGTGTATGTGTCGTTCACGTCCTAACTCTAACTCAATATTTTGTAAGTGTTGTAGTAATGTTTGTGGTTCATAAAAGGTTTCGATTTCGATAACTTGGTTTAAAAAGTCAGGTTGGTCTGTTAAGCCCCATGCTTTTGTGCGATACAAAGAAGAAAGTTTTGTTACTTTTATGTACGCATTATTTAATTTTTGTATAGCTGTTTCTAAAAGTACTTGTGAGTCACCAATGTTTGATCCTAAACTTAAAAAAGCACGATGTCTTTTTCTGACAATATCAACATAGACGCTCTCCACAGGTAGAGTGATAGGAGCCCATGGTTTTTTAACACGTACATGTGCTTCATCAACGATTGGATATGTCGATAAAATAAAGTGTGCAATCTTTTCTGCACATGTTTCAATTAAATCATACGACTGTTGCTGAAATAATGTTGTGATATGTTGTGCGAGTTCTCCATAATGAACAGAGGCTGTTAAATCATTCGATAAAGCCGCACGTTGTGTGGATAAACCTAGTTTTAAATCTAAATAAAATTTTTGTCCGAGTGTTTTTTCTTCTTGAAAAACACCATGATTGGCAAAAATGAGTAAGTCGGATACGACAATATAATCCATAATATGCTCCTTTAAAAATGGCTAAATGAAAAGTCAGTGAAAAAACATCATCATGATGTTTTTTCACTGAGAGTGTTATAGTCCCATTAATTTATAAACTTCTTGTTTTAATGTTGTATCTGTTTCAAAAATCCCACGACTAATAGAAGTCACAGTAGATGTTCCGGGACGTTTGACGCCACGCATATTCATACACATGTGCTCTGCTTCAATAACGACTAAAGCACCGGATGCATTTAAATATTCCATAATTGCTTCGGCGATCTCTAAGTTTAATCGTTCTTGTAATTGTGGTTTTTTGGCATAAACATCAACTGTACGTGCTAATTTAGAAAGCCCTGCAACACGACCAGTTGGCATGTAGGCAATGTGAACCTTCCCCCAGAATGGTAAGAAGTGATGTTCACACATTGAATAAAATGGAATATTTTTTTCAATGACGACACTACTATCAACCAATTCAAATGTTTTTGATAAATGATGTTCAGCTGTTTGGTTTAGACCACTAAAAATTTCTTCATACATACGTGCAACTCGTTGAGGTGTTTCGAGAAGTCCTTCTCTGGTTGGGTCTTCTCCCACGGCTTCAATAATCATTTTAACGGCTTCTTCAATTTTTTGTTTGTCCATTTTATACCTCGTTGTTTGATATTACACCTCATTTTATCAAACTAAAAAAAGCAAGTCAATGAAGGGTTGACAAATCTTTTATAGAGCGATAAACTGATAGTAACGCTAAACATTAAACTATATTTTTATAGAATAATTTAGTTTCTCCTGTAAAAAGTTGCGGATATTTTCCGCAACTTTTTCGTTTTTTCTTTATTCATTTAAGTCAAAGTCGGTTTCTAATTTTTGAATGAGCGCTCGTAAAATATCTTTATTAACAAGATATTTGATAGGTTGCTCTTGCGAATGTTCATCGTTTTGAAAAATCAATAATAAATTAGAAGCTAGTTTATTTGTGTGATAGGAAACAGCAGCACTGGTCATTTTAAGTGTTTCGGCAATGTCTTTTGTTTTTGTGCCTTTTGATAGTGCTAACATCACTTTATAGCGTGTTGCATCACCTAATATTTTAGCAAGTTCGTGAAATGTATCATCATCTAATTGTTCATTAGCTGTGTTTAATAATTCTACCATGCGTGTCCCAATGAGTAGAATTGCTGGTTTATTTGATAAAGTATCTCTCCCGTTAAATAAAAAATAGGCGAAAAAGGGAGATAAAACACAAACGGTACAGGTGTCTTTTTTTGTGTCGTGATTTAATAATTGATTGTCAAAAATAGGAATTTGATTGATTAACGCTTCAGCAGTTGTTAGAGATGAACCGAAATTTGTGCGTTCTTCTTGCATTTGTTGATAAAAAGGATCATAAATCGTTTCGATTTTTAGAAGTAAATCGCATAATTGGTCAATCATTTCTTTAGGTTGATACAGTATGTTTGTGAGTTTCCATTTATCTGAATCAGATAATGCGTCAGCTGCTTGTGTAATCAGTCGATAAACATCTTCTATGGTATTTTGTTTTTTTATTTTTCCTTCATGGAATAAATATGCTAGTCCCTCAATAATCTGTTCGCTTGATAAGGTACGTAGAATATTTAATCCTTCAGTAAATGTTTGTACGGTTTCTGGTACATATACATTAAATAAGTGTAATGCAATTTTAGGAAGATTTTTGAAATAGAATTTTTTAATATCGCTTTTCAAAGGTTGTAGACATTCTAGCACATCATCTGTTTTTATAGGAAGATTACTTAATAAAATATCTTTTTGTTTGACGCTTAAGAGTGTTTCTTCGTCAATAAGTAATTCGGGTAAACAACAAATTTCAATAAATTTACTATAAAGTGGATAATAATGTAATTGCATGGTATCGATCCTTACTTTTTATTTTTCTTCTATTGTATCAAATTTTGCATAAAGTAGAATATATAATACTAATAATAAAGAAAATCCTAATAAAGTCCACACGATAATGTAAGGTGGGATAAATGTAATGAGTGTTGACACGGTTACACCAAGAACTAAATACCCAGATTGTAGAGCGGTTCCTAGTCCTCCTAGTGTTGTTGCCAATGAATCTTTGGGTAGAGAATTAAGTATAATGGCACTAAATTTTGGGTTTAATGCACTTGATAATAAACCTACTAACATAAGACCAAAAACAACAATATAAATATTTCCCAATCCGAATCCTAAGTATACGATAACGGGTGAGATAGTGGCACATTTTAAAAGAGTGGTTAATGACGTATTTTTTAAAAGTGTCATACCTAATACACTACCGATGATACCTGAAATGGTGATGCTTGTTGACATAATGACTAAAGTTGTTTGTGAGTTAATGATAAAAAAGTTTGGTAAATCGTGAATATAGCGTAACATGAGTGTGTTTACTGATGAAAACACGGCATTTAAGAAAATAGCAATGATACAAGTTTTAAAAACGATAGGTAAACTTTTTACATTTTCATAGGCTGTTTTTAAATTATTGAAAAAATGTGATTTATCTTTTGTAGAGTGACTTACTTCTTTTGGGACGAGTTTGTTTAATGGTTTATAAATACTTAACATAATAAGTGCAGATACTAAAAATGTGCCGGCATTAATAAACGCAATGTGTTGATAAGAAAACCAGGTAATAAATAGACCACCCAATGACAAAAATCCGATACGACTTACTTGAGAGATAGCTTGTCTAAAAGACATGGCTTGTTCACGGTCTTCGTCTGAGATGATGTAGATAGAAATAGGTGTAAAAAGTCCTGATTCGTACTGTCCAGAAATATCAGAAAAGAAGTTCAAAATAGCAACAATGATAACAATCCATAAAGCTGGTTGAAAGCCCATTAGTATACCGACAATGGAGTAAATCATTACTCTAAAAAACAGTGTTGCTAAAATGGTGTTTAGTTTGTATTTTGTTTTATCTGCCCAGTAGCCTGTAAAAACTTCGGCTAGCGTTGGTAAAAGTTCTGAGATGGAAATTGCTGAGATAGCAAGTGTTGCATCGGGTAGAACTAATACATAGTTCATCAGTGCCAAGTAAAAGAGTGTATCTCCGAAATTGGATAATAAATCTGCTGTGAAACTTGTCATGAATAGTTTGTTTTGTAAAATACGTTTCATATTAAAAAACTCCTTAATAAAAAATTAAACATTTATTTAACAAGAGTATAACTCTAAGAAGTAATTAAGTCAACGTTTAATTTTTGTTAAGCGAGTTTTTAATTATAAATAGGTAAAATATCTACTGTTGAATAATTTCTTGATAAGATTTATAGGCATGAGGTGCTTCGTCGAGTGTGGACATATTCATAGCAGTTGTGACAATAGATGCTATTTATTTTATAAGGATGATTTTTTCACTTAGCTACATGTAGTTGTTTATCTGCACCGCGAGGAGTGGAACAATTCCAGTCTTTGTTGCCCAAATTCTACAATTGAAAGAACCGTCTTTCATATTGAGTGGACTAATTAAATGTTCGTTTAATATCGCTGAGGGTGTTCCTTTCTTATCATATATTATAAGAAAGTATTGCACTGACGTGTGAAAGCGTCAGTGCAATACTTCTTGCTATTTATTGAGTATTTTGCTTGTTTGTAATGAATAGTCGAATACGTTCCATACTTTCTTTTAAAATATCCATACTTGTTGCATAACTAATGCGTATGTAGTTTTCGCCACCTTTTCCAAAAACAGATCCTGGGATAACACCGACTTTTCCATGAACGGCTAATTCACGTGCAAATGTTTTGTCGTCCATATTCAAGTGTTGTGGAATACGTGGGAATACATAAAATGCACCGTCTGGAGAAGCGACATCAAATCCCATGTTGGATAGTTCTTTGACGATAAAATCACGTCGTTCTTGGTATGCTTGTTTCATCATTGCAATAACGGCATCTCCGTCATTGAACGCTGTGGCTGCAGCAATATGGGCAAACTGAGATCCAACAGGCGTGCTAGATTGATGTGCTTTAAAAATAGGTGTAAATAAATCAGGAGGGCAAGCGATAAATCCAATGCGCCAACCTGTCATAGCATACGTCTTTGAGGCACCATTTAAGAGTATTGTTCGGTGTGGTAAATAACGAGCGATTGAATCATGTTTTTGATCGTAAACAAGTTCGCTATAAATTTCATCACTAATCACAATTAAATCTAATTCGTCTGCTGTTTTAGCGAATGTTTTTAAATCTTCGGGACTATATGTGACACCAGTTGGATTTGAAGGATAATTTAAAATAACCACTTTTGCATTTGGGTGATTGATTTTTGCTTGCCTTAAAGCCTCTGGTGTTAAAATAAATTGTGTGTGAGAGGTATCCACTGTCACGACTTCACCGTGATTGATAAGTGTGCATAATTCATATTGTGGAAAAGCAGGTGTTGGAATAATAACGGCATCTCCAGGGCTGATGAGTGCTTGTAAAACAGCGGCAAGTCCTTGAGATTCCCCAGTTGTAACGATAATATGAGAAGTATCATAAGATAAATCATATCGACGTTTTAAAAAGTGAACAAAAGCGTCGATAAGAACAGGCATACCTTTTGATGATGAGTAACCATTAAATCCATCATCAATAGCTTTTTTCCCAGCCTCTTTAATAAAATCAGGTACATCAAAATCAGGTGCACCAATGGTTAATAAATGAATGCCTTCTGTTTTTGCAAATAGTTCGTTATATGCCAAAATTTCTGAAGGGACAATTTTTTCTAATGCGATATTTGTCATTACAATTCCTCACTTTCATATCTTAAGAATACTTTAAAAAGATATTTAGTACAAGGTTTTTTTCATAAACGTTTCATTTTTTCTTAGGTCATAAAAGGAAGCTAATTTTAAAGCAAATATCTATTTCAATAACACGCAAAAAGCTTGAAAGCAACTCGTTGAATATGTTGCTTTCAAGTCTTTGCTATTTAAAAAGTATACATATTTTTTCCGGCCCACTATGATGGTATCGTCTTTGTACTTAGAGTGATGAAATACTTTTTTCCATGTGATAATAAAGATGCCCTAAAAAATCTATTTCATAAACTGTTGAAAAACCAAGACGTTCGTACAGTTTTTTTGCTTGAAGATTATCTTGTTCGCAATTTAAACCAACGCGTTGATAAGGAGCGACGATGTCTTTTAATACATCAAAAAATGCTGAAGCAATCCCTTGTCCACGATAATTTGAATGAACAACTAAAGAGTCTAAATACCATTCATTGTCGTGACTTTCACGATTACTTTCGTATTGACGTATGTTTAGGTGAGGAAAATGTGCATCAATAAAGGTATGAAAATGTTCATCAAATTGTCTTTCGTCTTGACCGGCATATCCATATAATACGCCAATAATTTGATTTTCTTTTTCGTAAACCCACGCATTTTTGTAACTAAATTTTGCGTGTTCGTCCGCTAAAATATGTAACATTGTTTTTTGAAAAGTATCCTTATCTAGTAGACGTAGCAATGGATAATTCATATCTTCCCAAATAATATATATCAATGGATAAATGGCATCAATATCTTGTTTCGTTGCTTTTCGTATCATTATAAACCTCCGTTCATACTTTTATTATATCTTATTTATAAAAAAATGTTATAATGTAATGAATAAAAAGCGGAGGTGTAGTGATGACAACAAAAGATAAATGGATGAGTACGATTTGGCTTATACTTTGCTTTTTTGTATTACAAGGCTTTATTTCTGTTCTTTTAGTTACAAGTTTTACTATAGACTGGTTTATGGCTCAAGCGATAGCACAAATGATTATATTTCCTTTGATGTTGAAGATTATGTCTTGTTACCGTATGGAACATTTTAAATTTTCTTCGATAACACTAAAAAATATTGGCTGGATGTTGCTTATAGGTATTGTGTGCCATTTTTTGACAGGCTATATCGTTGAATTGTTGCCTAAAGAAACATTAGTTAATCAAGAGTCGATTGAAACATTGGCGACAAAATCTAGTGAAGTATCTATTTTTTTAGCTGTTGTGATGATGGGACCTATTATAGAAGAACTATTATTTAGAAGTTTATTTATTCAAAATATTTTTAAAAATAAAAAATGGATTGGTTTTTTAGTGGCAACCACCTTATTTGCTTTAGCACATGCGGGTGTGACCGTAACCTCTTTTGTGACTTATTTTATGTTAGGTATACCGATGGGGCTTATTTTAATCAAAACAAAATCATTAGAGTGTGCTATATTGTGGCATCTCATCAATAATTTGCTAGCTGTATCCGTTATGTTTGGCTGGATTAGGTAGAATATGAAATGGAGTAAAACATGATTGTTGTAGAAAATTTATCATATGCATATAAAAAAGAAGATGGCACAAAAGAACATCAAGCGTTAGATAATGTGTCTTTTCACGTAAAAAAAGGAGAATGGGTTGCCATTGTTGGACATAATGGTTCTGGCAAATCAACATTGGCAAAATTATTGAATGGCTTGCTTGTGGCAGATAGTGGAAAAATATGTATTGATAAAACAGAATTATCCCAAGAAACAATTTGGGATATTCGTCAAGGTATGGGTATGGTGTTTCAAAATCCTGACAATCAATTTGTGGGTGCAACGGTGGAAGATGATGTTGCCTTTGGTTTAGAAAATCAAGGTGTACCTAGAGAGGACATGCAACAGCGTGTGGAAGAAGCTTTGGCATTAGTAGGGATGAGTGATTATAAAGATAAAGAACCTGCACGTTTATCGGGAGGACAAAAGCAACGTGTGGCGATTGCTGGTGTTTTAGCGTTGCATCCCAATATTATTATTTTAGATGAAGCGACGGCTATGTTAGACCCTAAAGGGCGTAAACGTGTGATTGATGTTGTACAATCATTACGTCAAACATTGGATATGACGGTTTTATCTATTACGCATGATGTTGAAGAGGCATCTCTTGCTGATAGATTATTCGTGATGAATGGGGGGTGCCTTTTATATGAGGGAACCCCGGCCGACATTTTTGGTACGGTCACAGACATCGAAACATTAGGCTTAGAATTACCGTTTGCAGAAAAAGTAAAACGAGCATTGGCGGAAAATGGGATACGTGTCCCAGAGCAATATATGACATTACAAGAGTTGGAGGAATGGGTATGTCGATTACTTTTGAACAAGTAAACTATATTTATCAACCCGATACACCTTTTACTTATACGGGTTTACAAGATATATCGTTTTCTATTGAAAAAGGCACTTATACAGCAGTTATTGGGCAAACAGGAAGTGGCAAATCGACACTTATTCAACATTTGAATGCTTTATTAAAACCTACTGAGGGAATGGTGAGCATTGAGCAATATACAATAACAAATCAGACAAAAGAAAAAAACTTGAAAATGTTACGAAAATTGGTTGGTATTGTATTTCAATTTCCGGAGTCGCAGTTATTTGAAGAAACGGTATTAAAAGATGTAATGTTCGGTCCAATGAATTTTGGAGCTAGTCAGGAAGAGGCTGAACAAAAAGCGAAGCGAGCGTTAAGCATGGTGGGGATTGATGAGAGATTTTTTACGCATTCTCCTTTTGAGTTGTCTGGTGGGCAAATGAGACGTGTGGCGATTGCAGGCATTTTAGCCATTGAACCGGATATATTGGTGCTAGATGAGCCGACGGCTGGATTGGATCCGCGAGGGGCTTTGGAAATGATGACATTATTTGATACATTACATAAAGAATATGGATTAACGATTGTGTTAGTAACGCATCAAATGAATGATGTGGCATTATATGCAGATAATGTTGTTGTTTTAAAACAAGGAAAAATTGAAAAAATGGATACACCAATACGTGTTTTTAGAGATAGAGAGTGGTTGAAAAATCAAGAAATTGATACTCCTCAAGCTATGGCGTTTGTGCAATCTTTAAGACATAGAGGGTGTGATGTGGAAGATGTTTTAACTTTTTCCGATTTAATTGATGTACTAACGAAAGCATTAGGAGGTCGTTCATGTTAGACAATGTGATATTGGGTAGATATATTCCGGGAAATTCACGCATTCATCGACTTGATTCACGTGCAAAATTATTGGGAACGATTTTCTTTTTGATGATTGTTTTTCAAGCTAACACCATTTATGATTATCTTTTATTGAGTATGTGTTTACTGTTAACAGTTAAATTATCAGAGGTTTCTTTTTCTTTTTTTTGGAGAGGAATTCGTCCGATGTTGTGGATTATTTTAGTGACAGCTAGTTTACAAATATTCTTATTACAAGAGGGAGATATTCTTTTTTCTTTCTCTTTTGTGAGTGTAACAACACTTGGTATTTGGAATGCATTGTTTGTGACGTTTCGATTTATGTTAATTATTGGTGCAGCGACTGTCCTATCATTAACAACTAATCCACTTATGCTGGCAGATGCCATTGAACGTTTAATTCGTCCTTTGAAAAAAATCGGTGTGCCTGTTGAAGAAATTGCGTTGATTATGTCGATTGCAATGCGATTTGTGCCAACGATTTTAGATGAAACCAAAACGATTATGAATGCACAGCGCTCAAGAGGTGTGGATTTTAATGAGGGTAGTTTTATCAAGCGTATTAGGGCGGTTATTCCAATTTTAATTCCTTTATTTGCAGTACAGTTACGACGTGCTGATGAATTAGCCAATGCTATGGAAGCTAGGGGATACCAAGGTGGTGAAAACCGTAGTAAATATCGACAGTTACAATGGGCAGCTCGTGATACATTCCTTTTTGTTTTGTTAATAGTTCTTAATATTATTGTATTATGTATATAGGTCATTGCACATGATTTCAATGAAAATTGTATTCAAAAGAAAAAATAGAGAAAATTCGGCAGAATAAGAAATATCGTAAATAATTAAAGTATTTGTGTGGTATGTATAATCGTTTTGTAGGTCAAAGTTCGTATTGCTTTGTTTCTTGATAGTCGATAAGTATATGTGACATACATATTTCATAAGATATTTGAGAACGGATTTTTTAATATAAAAGTGTTTTAAGAAAGTATTTATTTTTTAGTATATGTAATCTTTTATACTTTTAAGATTGGCGTTATTTTAGATTAAATGGCTCAAGTTTTTGAGCTTTTTTATTTAGTCTTGAACGTGTGTAGTGTTTTTCTTCATTTTACACTTTTATTATAGAACTAGATTTTTGTTCATTAAACTGTATTAATAAATAAAGTTGATAGATATAATGTTACATTGATTGATTTTGTGACAATTTTTCTTAGATTTAGTCTTATTACTCATAGGATAATCCTTTTATAATGAATTTTTGATGATGTGTATCGCTTATGAGATATTGTGCCAACTTATATTAAGTTAATTTTTTATAGATTATTATTTATTGTTTGATTGAAAGTGATTTTTTAAAAATATAAGGATTGACAAATTCGTAAGGGGGAGGGTACAATGTTTTAGTCTTATTTATAAAAATTATAGATAAAATAAATTAAAGAAAGGAGAGATTTTATGAAACGATGGATACAGATTTTAGGTATTTTGTGTTTAGTTTTTGGTAGTGTGACTCAAGTAGCACTTGGTTCAGAAGTGTATACACAAAATACGGTCGTTTATCAACATGTGGATATGGCTCAATTATCTAAAGTAGACAAATCCAAAATAGTCTACGCATCTCCTGATTTTTCGGTATATAGTGAAAATGCGCAAGTAGTTCTTGTTTATAAACAAACAGGGGAGTGTGTGGTAACACCAAAACAAAAACTAAGTGTTTTACCACATACAGGCACAAAAGAAGTTACGACAACTTTAATTGTATTAGGTAGTTTATGTTTAATTGGGGCGATTGTATTAGGTAAATGGCAACGTAAACGTTCAAAAATGATTGCGTTATTCTTGATTTTTTCAGGAGCTAATATTGGTTTATTATATACAAATCATGTGTATGCACATAGTTATTTAATGAATAATGTGTCGACAACAGTTCAAAATGGGCGAGTAACACATACACCAGAAAATATTCATGACTGCTATGAGTATGTTGGGTATATTCTTGTGAAACAATACAAGCCATATTATACGACAACAAAAGGTACATGGTCAGTACCGGAAGAGCCATTAAGTTATACATTACCGACACTAAAAATCTCATCAGTACCAGATGAAGCACCAAGCTACGACTTACCGACATTGGAATTGAAGTCGTCAGTACCAAACGAGGCACCAAATTATAGCTTGCCAACGATGAAAATCTCATCGGTGCCGGATGAAGCGCCAAATTATGAGTTGCCAAAATTGGAATTGAAGTCATCGGTACCAAATAAAGCACCAAATTATGAGTTGCCAACTGCGAACCCAGATGATTTTACTACAACAATTTTGAGAACACGTATTAATACAACCGCAACAGAAGAATTCGGTACAGTGGCTCCACCGTGATAAATGTAAAAAGATTGCTATTTTATGAAAGAATAGCAATCTTTTTTATTGGAATTAGTACGGTAGCTTTTTCTTTGATATGAGTTATGTTATACTAGACGGAAGAATAGTTTTTTGGAGAAACGTTTATGAAGAAAATAGCAAAAGGTATGGTAAAAGGATATCAGCACTATATTTCCCCGTTGTTTCCTCCAAGCTGTCGTTACGAACCGACGTGTTCTAACTATGCTTTAGAAGCAATTGAAAAACATGGAGCATTAAAAGGATCACTGATGGCAATGGGTAGAATTTGTCGATGTCATCCTTTTATTAAAGGTGGCGTAGATCCGGTTCCGGATTATTTTACATTAAGAAGAAATCAGTTTAAAGAAGATATATCAAATGGAGGTGCCCAAAATGGAAATGGGAATATTGAAGAACACATTTAAAATGCGACGAGATGTACTTGTTCTCTATGCATTTTTTAGTGTTATTTTATTATTGTTGTGTTTAGTTTGCCAGTATATTAAAGCGTTTTTCAGTACTTATCCGAGTATTTCTTTTATGTTTTTATTTGTACAATTAGTGAGTATTGGACTGATTGTGGCGATGTGGTATATCGCGGTTAGACAGCATCAGAAAACGGGTGTGTTTGAATTTTACGAATTGGGTATAAAAAATAGTAAAACAGAAGAAACGTATTTTTATCATGATATTATTAACTATTCATTTATTCCACAAACAAATAAACAGGCAAAGGCATTAGTGTTTGAAACAGATCAACATGAACAAGTTATTTTATCTGCAATGCTACCTCCTCAGGCTTTTGAATTATTTCAAGAGGATCATACAGCTGTTTGGAAATCATTTGTTCAAGAAGAATTAGAAAATGGGGAAATGTTTTCTGTTGATTTATACGAAGATGTCACATCTTTTAAAATGTCATTAACACCAACGCAAGAGCACGAACTTGTTATTTCTAAAGAGGGTATTGTCTTACATGATGTCTTTTATGAATGGAATGCGTTAAATTGGTATGATGTGTCATGGCATGGTATGTTAGCCATTCAAACGAAAGAGTATAAGGTAATTTTCTTAGAACCAATGACAAGTATATCAAGATACTTTTTATTTATTAGTATACTAGATGAGTTTTTACCGTCTAAAGTTGGGTGATGTGTGTGAAAGATAAAAAATTGATTTATATATTAAGTGGTTTATTACCAATCGTTGTGATGTTTATTGTATACATTTTTTTAGGTGTTTATCCATTTGGTTCAAACACCTTAATGGCGATTGATTTTGCAAGTCAATACATTGACTTGTTTGCTTTCTTTAGAAGAAGTGTTTTATCTTTAGATTTTTCAGGTATTTTTTATTCGTTCTCCAAATCTATTGGTGGAGATATGATGGGTGTGTGGGGATATTACTTGCTTAGCCCATTTAATTTTATTTATGCTTTATTCCCATTTGATGAAATTCGATTGGCAGCGACAGTAACATTGTTATTACGTTATGGTTGTATGGGATTAACATTTTGTCATTTTCTTGTGAAGCGTTATGACGCTTTGAAAAAACGTCCTTTATTAGTACCGACTTTTGCAACTTTGTATGCGTTGTCTGGTTTTGCTGTAGCGTATCAAATGAATCCGTTATGGTATGACGCTTTAGTCTTTTTACCATTGATTATCATGGGGGTTGAGAATGTACTAAGCGGACAAAAAGGGTATAAATATACATTGATATTGGCTGTAATGATGATTTGCCAATATTATATGGCATATATGATTTGTTTGTTTATTATTTTGTATAGCCTATTTTATATGGCGAAAATTTATACAGGAAAAACACTCAAAGAGAAATTAAAATCTTATTTTCTCCCTATTTTAAAATTAGCAGGGTATTCATTTCTTGCTGTGGGTATAAGTTTTGTGTTTTTGTACCCTATTATTCAAAATTTACTCATTAGTAAAGGTACCTATACAGATCCATTTGTTTTTTCTACAAAAATAGAAGCAGATCCGGTATTACTTTTATCAAAATTGATGATTGGAGCATTTGACCATGATCAAATGCCACATGGATTACCGAATATTTATCTTGGTAGTATTGCATTGATAGGCTTTATTTTTTACTTTATGACAAAAGTATTTCGTAAGTCTGAGCGTATAGCTGCTGTTGGTGTTTTTGGTGTGTTTTTATTATCCATGATTTTTAATATGATACATAGAATATGGCATTTAGGGCAAGAGCCAGCGTGGTTTTATCATCGTTTTAGTTTTTTGATTTGCTTCTTTATGGTGTTATTGGCATATCGAGCCATTAGAGAGTGGCAACGAGTGGATTTAGCAGGAGTATGTCTTTCTTCAGGCATCATTATATTAGTGAATGGTATTGTATATCAGTCATCACAATCTTTTATGTCCGTTCCTCAACAAATTTTATCAACACTGTTTTGGATGTTTGTTGTTGTGATGTTCTTTATGAAAGAATATAAATGGTCGAGTATTGTCTTATTGGCAGTAACATGTTTGGAATTAGGTGCTAATGCGTATATTGTACAATCACGAGTAGGGTATGCGGGTGCCTATCGTTTAGAAAATGCACAAAAGACAATAGAGAGTGCGATTGACCCAATTCGTCCACCGAAAACAAATTTTTATCGTATTGAAAAAATATTCCAACGCTCAAATAATGATCCGTTTATGTTTGACTATCCGGGGTTATCTCATTTTAGTTCGAATATGGAAGTTGACACCATGGACTTATTTGATGCGTTAGGTTCATCAGGAGCCAATGCATCAACAAATTATACATCGGGGACACCTTTAACAGATGCGTTATTTGGTATTCGTTATTTAGTCCAAATGAGAAATTTATCAGATGAACAAAAACAAAGTGAATATATTTACAGTTTTTCAAGAGAAACGACGAGAAAAGATCTCTATCAATATTATAATGCTATTTCTGAAACAGATCGTGTACGTGTTTATGAAAATAAACGTTATTTTTCAGTAGGATTTGGCGTTAATGAGGGTTTATTAAATTTAACGCTTGAAGATAATAAACCTGCAGAAAACCAGATGGCTATTTTACAACATCTTTCTGGACAAAGTATTCAATATTTTAAACGTGAGGCATTTAAAGAGATTACACTAGAAAATTTAGAAGCAACCAATCCGAATGATTTAGCTAATTCATCTTTTAAACGATTGGATTTATCAAAACCGGGTAAAATTCGCTATACATTTGTTCCGTCAACGGATAATGCTTATTATTTATCTTTGCCGGGGATGCTTAGTGAGCAACGGTCAGATATGGCAATTTCTTTAAATAAAGCAAATTATGAATATCATGGAATGTTTGATAAGCAGCAACTTTGGAATGTGGCTTACCAACAAAAAAATGTAGAAACCACTTTTGAAATAACCTTTACAAAAGCAAATGAAGTGTCGTTAAGAAATGTTGCCTTGTGGGAAATGGATAATAATGCTGTTGATATTGCGATTGGGCCTAAAACAAAACAAGGAATGACTGTGACAAATTGGGGTAATAACACCATGGAGGGAACGGTTCATTTGACGGATAATAGTACACACCTATTATTTAGTATTCCTTATAGTGAAGGATGGTCTATTTGGGTAGATGATGTTAAAGTACAACCACAAAAAGTTTGGAATAGTTTAATGGCAATTCCAATGGCAAGTGGACAACATCGTATTAAAATGGTCTATGTGCCTAAAGCATTTAGTGTAGGGCTATTGGTAACGGTCGTTTCTTTGGCGATACTAGGTGGCATGATATATGTAGGAGGTAGAAAAAATGAAGCTATACAATACTTTAACAAAGCAAAAAGAAACATTCGTTCCAATAAATGAGGGACAAATCAGCATGTATGTTTGCGGACCTACGGTTTACAATTATATTCATATTGGGAATGCAAGAAGTACGGTAGCTTTTGATACGATTCGTCGTTATTTTGAATATAGAGGCTATGCCGTAAAGTATGTTTCTAATTTTACAGATGTTGATGATAAAATTATTGCCAAAGGGCATGAATTAGGTTTAACACCTAGAGAGGTTGCGGATAAGTTTATTGAGGCGTTTTATGCGGATACATCTTTATTAAATATAAAAAAAGCAACGTTAAATCCACGTGTTATGGACTCTATTGACGATATTATTGCTTTTGTGGAAGAATTGATTGAAAAAGGATTTGCTTATGTTTCTGGTGGAGATGTATATTACCGTACAAGTACGTTTGATGCGTATGGAAAACTAAGTGGACAATCTTTGGAAGATTTAAGAGCGGGTGCTAGTGAACGCACCATTGATGATGAAAAAGATAAAAAAGAAAATCCATTAGATTTTGCCTTATGGAAATCTGCTAAGCAAGGAGAAATTAGTTGGCAGTCACCGTGGGGTGAAGGTAGACCGGGTTGGCATATTGAATGCTCTGTAATGGCGACGAAATATTTATCAAATACGATTGATATTCATGCCGGTGGGCACGATTTAATTTTCCCTCATCATGAAAATGAAATTGCACAATCTGAAGCTAAAACGGGTAAACCATTCGCGAACTATTGGTTACACAATGGATTTGTAACATTCGATGGCGAAAAAATGAGTAAATCTTTGGGGAATTTTGTGTTGGCGCATGATTTGTTAAAACAAGTTAATCCACAGGTGGTACGTTTGTTATTGGCAAGTGCGCATTATAGACATCCTCTTGCTTTCTCAGAAAATATTATCCAAGAGGCAAGTAATAATCTTGAAAAATTAAAACAGGCATATCGAAATTTAGCGCATCGCTTAGAAACAGCAAGTGTAGAAGTAGCTGAAAGCGATGAGGTAATGCGTCAAACGGTGCAATCCCATGAAGAACAATTTGTGATTGAAATGGACGATGACATCAATATTCCAAATGGCTTGACGGTTATTTATCAGCTTGTTAAAGATATGAATATTTATAGCGAAAAAGAACATATCAATCATGATGTTGCGGTATTTGCGTTGGAACGTTTGAAAACATTGGTAAGTATTCTGGGAGTTGAGCTGGAAGAAGAAACACTGTTAGATGATGATATTTTAGCGTTAATTGAAGAACGTCGTGTCGCACGTCAAGAAAAGAACTTTAAACGAAGTGATGAGATACGTGATTATTTAAAAGAACAAGGTATTGTCTTAGATGATACACCTCAAGGTACTCGTTTTAGAAGAATATAGAATACAGGATAAACCGATACTTGAAAAGGTCGGTTTATCCTGTTCTTGTCATAGAATGATGTGCTATAATACATCGAAGAAAGTGAAAGAAAGGAAGATGATATGCAACGTTATAAAGCGATTGTTTCTTATGACGGGACAGACTATGTTGGGTTTCAAAGACAGCTTAATGGAAAGAGCATTCAAGAAGAATTAGAAAAAGCGTTATATAAAATGACAAAAGGGATGTCAATAGGCGTTGTGGCGTCTGGAAGAACAGATTCGGGGGTACACGCAACGGGGCAAGTCATTCATTTTGATTATCCGGCTATTTTGCCCATTCAGCGTATGCAAAAAGCATTGAATAGTTTATTGCCAGAAGATATTCGAATAGATTCAGTTGAAATAATTTCGTCATTATTTCATGCGAGGTATCATACATGTGGAAAACAGTATATGTATCATGTTTCCTTAGGGGAGTATCAATCACCTTTTAAAAAGCGATATGCCTTACACCATCCGTATCGTGTAAATATAGATAAAATGAAACAAGCGTTACAAGATGTTTTGGGTGAACATGATTTTACGAGTTTTTGTTCAACAAAAACAGATAAAGAAAATAAGATACGTTGTGTGACAAAAGCCGATATTGTATACAAGGAAGAGGAACAAGAATTGATTTTTATTTTTGAAGGGAACGGCTTTTTATACAATATGGTTCGTATTTTAGTTGGGACAACGTTACAAATAGGAGATGGATTAAAACCTGTTACGGAACTAAAGCGATTATTAACTGTTAAAAATAGGCAAGAAGCCGGTCCAACAGCAGCTCCGCATGGTTTATATTTGACAAGTGTTTTTTATAAACCAGAAAATCAGTGGTTTCAAACGTATGAAGAAAATAAAGGGATGATGGTAGTTGATACAACTAACTGAATATATAAAAGCAGTGAACGGAGGTCTGAAAACGTCCGTTCACTGCTTTTGTATAATGGAGTATAGCTCCTGTTTATTTAATTTTTTTGTTTTCTTTTTTTATAAATAAAGAATCCTATAACAAGAATAACAATGGCTAATAGTATATATTTAAAAAGACTTGAAAAATGGTCAATATTATCCGCTGCCTCATGCCAACCTGAACCGGCAGCAGAACCAATCCATACCATTAGTATATTCCATAAAAATGTTCCAATTGTTGTATAGAGTGTAAATGGTACTAAATGCATGCGACTTGTACCCGCTGGGATAGAAATTAAACTTCTGACAACGGGAATACAGCGTGTGAATAATACAGTAATTGCACCGTGTTTATTAAACCATGAAATCGCTTTGTCTACATCGGTTCGTTTAAAACCAAAGATTTTACCAATTTTTCCATCAAGAATATTTTCGATAGTTTCTTTTTTTAGTAAAGCGCCTAAACCGTATAAAACAATGGCACCACCTACAGCACCGGCTGTTGCGGATAAAACAACACCCATAAAAGTCATGTTTGTTGTTAGTGTCATAAAACCACCAAATGTTAAAATGATTTCTGACGGAATGGGTGGGAAAATATTTTCCAGAGCAACCAGTAAGAAGATTGCTAGATAACCATGTTGACTCATAAAGTCTGTAATCCAATTTTCCATAATAAAACTCCGTTAGTTGATATTATTTTTGACATAACGTCATTATACTAATAAATGATGAAAAAGTCATTTAAAAATAATACCCCATAAAACTTAAAGTTTTATGGGGTATGGATTAAGCCATTTTTTGATGAATTACTTTTTCGATAATGTAATCGGCTAGATGAATGTTGCGAACGAGTAAAGGGCCGTGGAAGTAACTACAAAAGACATTTTTGTACCGAGCGCCCTCGGTTTTATCTTCGTTATTATTTCCAAAACCTTTTTCGACAATTCCTAAAGGTTGGACATTTTCACCTAAAAAGGTACGTCCATTATGATTTTCATATCCTTCATAAGTAAAGCCGGTTTCTTCATCATAAATGGTAATATCTCCTATATAGCGACCGTCTTGATTAGTAGTATAATAATCAATCGCTCCAATACCTTCTATGCGTTCTCCAACGGCACTTGTGTAATAATGGCCTAAGAGTTGGTATCCTCCGCAAATCGCCACGACAACACCGTTGTTTTCGATATAAGAGATGATAGCGTCTTTTTTGTGTTGAATATCTTTTGAAACAATACGTTGTTCATAATCTTGGCCTCCACCAAAGAAAATGAGGTCGTAGTCGTCGGGATTGAATGGGTCATCTAAACTGACAATGGTTGTGTCGACATTGTATCCGTGTTCTCTTGCTCGCCATTGGAGAATTAACAAATTGCCATTATCGCCATAAGTGTTTAATAGATTGCCATATAAATGACAAATACGAATGGTTTTCATTAGTTGAGTTCTCCTTTCACATATCCTTGTAGAGATAGTTGTTTTCTCAATTCAAGCATTGCTGTGTAGGTTGCCAAAACATTTATATGTTTGGTTGGGGCATGCTTAATGTGCTCTATAATATCTTGTATTGATGCAGCAATAATCATATTTTCTTTTTTAAAACCTGCCACTTCCAAGCGGAGTGACATTTCTTGATGACGTTTTCCTCCGACAACTAATTGTTGGATAGGCATATCTTGTAATTGTTCGTATTGACCGTCCCAAATCCAACTGACATCCTGTCCGTCAGCATAATTGTCATTCAAAACAGAAATCAATGTAAATGGATTTTTTTCAAATTGTAAAATATCCAGAACTTGATTTAAACCTGTTGGATTTTTAATAAGATTAATGAGCAGTGACTTATCGTCAACGTGAATGATTTCTTGTCGACCAAAGACACGTTGGGTTTGTTTAAAGCCTGTTTTTATGTCCTCAACGGAAATACCCATTAAAGAAGCAATGCTGTATGCAGCAAGTGCATTGTAAATATTGTATAAGCCTGAAATGGGTAAGGTAAATGTATGTCCGTCAATATCAAAAACACTTTCTTGTAGTGTCAATAAATCAATATTTGTCACAGCATAATCAAGATTAGGACGCTTAAACTGACAGTTTGGACAATAATACTTTCCTAAATTAGAGTAACTAATCGAGCGATAACGCAATATTTTTTCACAGTTAGGGCATAAAATACCGTCTGTATTGTAGTGTGCTTGTAAATCACTGTCTTCTTGATAATTAAATCCAAAAAAGACACGTTTGTTTGGCAATGAGGCAGAATGAAAAATAGGGCTATCTCCATTTGCTACCACAATCGTTTCTGGTGAGAGCATAATACCGTCTAAAATTTTTTGATAAATGGTATAAATTTCACCAAAACGGTCCATTTGATCTCTGAAAATATTTGTTGTCAAAATGATTTTTGGTTTTAAATGTGGTACAACATAGACTAAATTAGCTTCATCAACTTCAAGTACAGCAATTTTTTTCTCTCCTTTTTTCGCTTTATGTGATAAAAAGGCAGATACAATCCCTTGCTTCATATTAGAACCGGTTGAGTTAGTTAATAGATTTGGGTATTTTTGTTTCAGTGCTTGTACAGTCAGTGCAGTTGTCAATGTTTTACCATTTGTGCCTGTAATAATAATCGTTTCATAATCGTGTGCTAATTCTGACAAGACGTCTTTATCAACAGAAAGTGCTACTTTCCCGGGATAGCTACTACCACTTTTTTTCAAAAGTCGCAATGTTTTTAATGTTGTTTTTCCGATAAAACTAGCCAATTTTCTTTTTAAGTACATAGTAAACCTCCAATACATTAGATTGATTATATCATAGATATATCAAGACCGATAGTTTATAAGTTGAGAATAAAGTCTTTTTTAACATTTAAAAAACGTTCTAAATCATTTAGGAGTTGAAAGAGCATGGCACGTTCTTCAAATTCCTCTCGTGTTTGGGGTAGTGGTGCATCTTTAAGCGTTGTATAACATTGTTCAATGTCCTGAATAAGCGTTTCAGCTGTATTCCATTCGGTTACTTGTTGCGCTGTTTTTTCAAACAGATAGATAACGTGTTCTTTTTGATGCACGTTGACAGGGCGAACATAGGTAAACATATAAGACAGAAGAGTATACTGTTGTTTTCGCATTAGAATATATGACACATTATAATCACTTTGTTTATGAAAAACTTGATTATCTCTTTCGTTTAAAATAAGCGTTTCAGCTTTGATTAAGTCTGTATAAAGTGTATGTTGTATAGAATGTACCATATTTATTGTCGCTGTGTCACCACTGGATATTTGTGCATTTAAAAGAATAGCAAGTTGTGTTAATGTCACTGACAAATGTTCTTCGATACGCTGTTTTAATTCAGCAATATCTTTATCTTTTTTTGGCATGTAGCTATTGATGATACTTGCAGTTAAAATGCCAATGGATAAAATGGCAAATTCGTTTAAAAGAACAGTATAGTCAGTTGATTGGAGCGTGTATAAATGCCCAACTAGCACGCAACTAGGAACAAGTGCTATCTGCCCTTTTAGATAATAGGTCATAGGCACAAATACGAATAGGAAAAGTCCCCATACCCAAAAATAAAAGCCGAATACAAAAAATAACAAACTTGATAAACCTAGTGCTAAACATGCAATGTATAGACGTTTTTTCGCGTTATTTAAAGTGGATAGAACGGTGTCTTGTAAACTCAGCATCGCAATTAGCCCGCATGTTAGGCTATATTGAATGGAGAAAAGATCTGCAATAATGGTAGCAATAAGTGTTGCTACAATGGTTTTAAAAATTTTTAAAGACATATAAAGTCCCCTTTCCGTCCTTTTTATTGTATACAAATCTGAAAGGAGCGTCTATAAAAAGAATTGCGGTTTGTTCGGTTTTTATAGTATCATATAAAATAAACGAGAGGAGGTAGTTTATGAATGTGAAACGAATGGCAATGTTAACGTGTTTGACAGTGTGTATATTGTCAGGTGCTATTTTGATAACTTTATTATGTAAACCTTTATTTTTATGGCAGTTATCGAACTTGGATACCCAAGTGTTAGTAGGGTTAACACATGAACAAGTAAGTCAAAATTATGATGTGTTGTTGGGGTACTTACTAAATCCTTTTCAATCCGTTTTAGCCATGCCGAATATTCCCGTATCAGCGCAAGGGGCATTTCATTTTTTTGAAGTCAAACAACTATTTTTATTAAATAATGGTATTTTTGTATTGTCTTTAGTAGGAAGTATTCTTGTATTGTTTCGTATCAAAAAATATCAAGATGAGGCATGGTTTAAAGGCGTGTATCGTATCATGATTTTTTTACCGATTGTCATTGTGATTGTATTGTCCATGGGGTTCAATTACTGGTTTGTTTTGTTTCATCATGTCTTTTTTAATAATGATGCATGGCTATTTAATCCAGTAACAGATCCGATTATTTTAATTTTGACAGAGGACTTTTTCTTGGGATGTTTTATCATGGTGTTTGGTATTGTCGAAATTAGTTTTATAGTTTTATGGTGGTATTTTAGAGGCTCTTCGTCAAATTGTGTTGGTGGAGAGAAATAGTGAGCATATTCGTGATAGTGGTAGTATTTATCCATTCACTGCCTTTTTAGAATGATGTTATCTGAAGATTTTACTTGAATAAAGCAAAAGCGATGTAGCAGATATTAAAATAATGTCTGCTTTTCATTTATAAAAATGCTTTCTTGTAGAATCATGAAGAGGGAAACTGACATATAAAATCAGTTTTCCTCTCTGTTATATTGGATTCCTTTATACAACTTAGGATGTGTGATAGTTTTTTAATTTGCGAAAAAAGTATGTTTTGTTTTCCATTGTTCTAGTTTGATGCCTACCCAAAATGAGTAAATACCTAATGTAATAATGCTTAGAAGTAACCATTTTATCCAATTTCCAAAAAGTCCCATAGCTGTTCCGGTAAATATTAGTCGGTGTCCTTCTATGACAGTATGTTTTGTTTTCCAACGGTAGATTAAGCATACCGCCCAAGGATAACAAATACCAAGAGTTAGAACTGTGATTATGGTGCCGAAAAGTATGTGTCCAACAAGGCTGAGTAAACCTCCGTCAAAGTAGCTTTGTTTCATTATGTTCTCCTTTGTTTTTTATTGATAGTGAGAGTGTAACAGTAAATAGCTAGTTTGTAAAATAAAAGTTAAGTAATGAATAATAAAAAAGAGTTATAGATAAATAGTTTAATAGTTCGGCAACAATTCCGTTTAGTAAAGGAATGGATATGTAAATTAAATAAGAGATAAATGGATTTTTGAAAAAGAAGCGTCTGTACCATACTATTAGAATGGTATATGGGGATTGCTTTGTTTAGGGTATGTAGTAAACAAAAAAAGTATGCCATATCATGACATACTTTAATAGATGACGTTTCAGGAGGGATTCGAACCCCCGACCGTTCGCTTAGAAGGCGAATGCTCTATCCTGCTGAGCTACTGAAACAGAACCACTTAATTATTATATGTGTTTTTGTATCATAAGTCAATATTTTTAGTCATAAAAGTGGTTATTTGATACTCCAACCGCCGTCAATGGTGAGAATGTGCCCGTGAAGATAGGCGGCGCTTGAGCTAGCGAGGAAAATAGTTGCGTCGGCAATTTCATTTGGAAATGCCCATCTTTTTGCTGGTGTTTGTTCAGCTACCCATTTTGCTGTATCTCCAGTGCCTTCAAAGTCGGCTTGTGTCATGGATGTTTTGATAGCACCAGGAGCGATGCCATTGACACGAATACCTTTAGAGGCGTAATCGTATGCTAATTGTTTTGTATAGCCAATAACAGCGTGTTTACTTGCTGTATAAGCTGCTCCGCCACCGCCGGCCAGAAAACCGGCTATAGATGCCATATTGATAATGATACCTTGTTGTTTTTTTAGCATGTTATTTAATACGTGATTTGTGATTAAAAACATACTTTTTACATTGGTTGTCATAATACAATCCCATAGATCTTCGCTAGTCTCTAAACTAGGCATGTAATTATCTAGGATACCGGCACTATTGATAAGAATATCTATGGATTTTGGTAGTTTGGCAATATCCTCTCGAAGACAAACATCACCAATGATATGATGATAATTAGGATGTGTTATCTGACTTTTTTGTTTATCAAATCCGTATACAATGGCGTTTTGTTCTAAAAAAGCTTCGGCTTGTGCTTTTCCAATACCGCTAGAGCTACCCGTAACGAGAACGTTATAATTTATAAACATTTAGTCCACCAAAGTCCAATCTGTTGCAAAAATGTCGCATACGGTAGGGTTAAACATACTATAATAATCACTTTCTGTTTGGATAATTAAATAAGGTGTTGATTTTTCAACGTACGGAAGGGATTCTTGACGTTGAATAAATCGTTCTCCACCTTTCCAGCCGGTTCTGACTACTTTTTTGCCTGCTTTGATATAGGGTAAAATTTCTTCAAATGTCATCTTTTTTCTCCTTTATTTTGAAAGCATATAAAATATAATATGCTTTTAACTATATTATATAATATTATTTTTAAACAACAAGTCAGTCTTTAGCAGGATAAAAAATTTTTTAATTATGCTATACTAATAATGTTCAATGAACATAATAGCAGATAAATGAGGAATAGAGATGGCGAAAAAATTAACAAGATCAAGAACGGATAGACGTATTGCCGGGATATGCGGTGGTTTAGCTGAATATTTTAATATAGATGTCACAGTGATACGCATCATTGTTGCCATTAGTTCTATAATAACTTTTTCAACAACATTATGGATTTACATTTTAGGCATACTGATTATTCCTTTGGAATCGTATCAAAAAAGTAGACACTATACTTATTACCAAACATATCAAAAAACAAATACTAGAAAAGACGTCACACCGACAAAAGATGATTTTTAAGAAGTACCTACGGAGTACTTCTTTTTTTATGTAAGAATTGGTATACTTATGAAGATAAAGAGTAAGGAGTTAACATCATGAAACTATATGAACATGAGCGCTTGGATACATTGATAAAAGAAAATATTCAGATTATTCAAAGCAAGAAAGTTTTTTCTTTTTCTTTAGATGCGGTTCTCCTTGCACATTTTGCTGAATTGCCTAGGAATAAAAAAGCATGTATTTTAGATGCGTGTTCGGGGAATGGCGCGGTTGCTTTTATGATATCTGCTAAAACAAATAATCCTATTTATGCCATTGAATATCAAGAAATTTTAGCGGATATGGCACAACGTACGGTAACATTAAATCATCTCGAAGATAGAGTAAAGATTATTCACGGTGATTATAACGAT
Source organism: Granulicatella sp. zg-84 (assembly GCF_010892375.1). Taxonomy (NCBI): domain Bacteria; kingdom Bacillati; phylum Bacillota; class Bacilli; order Lactobacillales; family Carnobacteriaceae; genus Granulicatella; species Granulicatella sp. zg-84. Next base: position 80,464 of record NZ_WNJX01000003.1, read on the forward strand.
GCACAAAAGTGGTTTGATAGAGGATCTGTTGATGTTATCACATGTAATCCACCTTATTTTACAACAGAAGATTATGCAAATATACATGAAGAAAATGCGATTGCTTTGGCAAGGCATGAATTAACCATTACACTGGATGAGTGGGTATCCACGAGTAGTCAATTATTAAAAAATGGTGGAAAGTTGTATTGTGTTCATCGTCCCGATAGATTGCTTCAATTATTAACAGTATTAAAAAGTCATCAATTAGTCCCTAAAAAGATGTGTTTTGTGCATCCGAAAAAAGAAAAAGATGCCAATATGGTATTGATTGAGGCAGTTAAGCAAGGAAAAGAAAAAGGGATTAAGATAATTCCACCTATCATTGTGTTTAATGAGAAAAATGAGTATATCGAGCCTGTTAGGAGTATTTTATATGGAGAGTAAGAATCATTATTTTTATGTACTAATGTGTGCGGATAATACATTTTACGCTGGATATACAACAGATGTTGCTAGAAGAGAATTAGAGCATAATACATCGGATAAGGGAGCAAAGTACACAAAAACAAGACGTCCGGTAAAAGTTATTCATGTTGAAAGTTTTCCAACACGATCCATGGCAACAAAGCAAGAAGCAATGTTTAAAAAATTAAGTAAAAAAGAGAAAGAAGCGTATATAAAACATGCACATTCAAAAGAGTTTTGAAAATAGCCAAAGTGGAATTTTATATTTAATTCCAACGCCTATTGGGAATTTAGAAGATATGACCTATAGAGCGGTTCGTTTGTTAGACGAGGTTACTTTGATTGCCGCTGAAGATACTAGACAGACAAAAAAATTATTAAATCATTTTCATATAAAAACACCTCAAATAAGTCTGCATGAACATAATATTATGGAAAAGATTGACTATTTAATTGATAAATTACATCAAGGAGAAAGTATTGCGCAAGTGAGTGATGCGGGTATGCCGTCCATTAGTGATCCAGGACATGAATTGGTACTTGCTTGTCTTGAACAGCATATTCCGGTAGTGTCAATTCCAGGAGCGAGTGCAGGACTAACGGCGCTGATAGCGTCAGGTTTATCGCCTCAACCATTTTATTTTTATGGTTTTTTACCTAGAAAAAAACAAGAACAGATATTTGTGCTTGAGCAATTAAAGTCACGAGAAGAAACGCTTATTTTTTATGAATCACCACATCGGATTAAAAAGACAATACAAGTGTTATCTAATGTATTTGATGAAACGAGGCAGGCTGTTATTTGTCGTGAATTAACGAAACGATATGAAGAATATATAAGAGGCAGTTTAAAAGAAATTCAAATATACTTAGAAGAAATCGAGTTAAAAGGTGAGATATGTTTATTAGTGTCAGGAACATCGGATGAGGATAGTCAGGAAGAGATGGTAGATTTGCCGTTGAAAGAGTGTGTTTTACAAGTTATGCAGGAGCAAGATCTGACAGCGAAAGAAGCCATTAAGTACGTGGCGAAAATGAAAAAAATGAAAAAGCAAGATGTTTACCAAGCGTATCATCAAGAATAGGAGAAATGTATGGAAACATTAGTATTAGGTGGGTATACAAAAGGACGTAATAAAGGAGTATCTTTTGCAACATTAGATACAGATAAAAAGAAAATAACGAATGTTAAATTAGCTCTTGAAATAGAGTCCCCAACATATGTGACAACAGTGGGAGATTTTGCCTTTTCTGTTGTGAAAGAAGGGGACTGGGCAGGTGTTGCTTTATTAGAAAAACAAGATGATGTGTATCGTCAAATTGCAGCGGCGTTAACAGAAGGTGTCAATCCACCATGTTATGTGTCATTTGATAAAAAGCGTCAGTTGATTTTTAGTGCAAACTATCATCAAGGTTTTTTTGATGTGATAGCTATCACAGATGATGGATTAGATGTGGTTCAGTCTGTGCAATTTGAAGGATCAAGTGTACATGAAAATCAACAATCATCTCATGTACATTATGTGCAAATGGATAGAGCAAGTGAGTATTTAATGGTTTGTGATTTAGGGACAGATAAGGTGCATGTGTTTGATGTGAAAGTAAGTGGAGAGGTAAAAGAGGTGTTTTGTTATCAAACAAAAGCTGGATTTGGACCAAGACATCTTGTTCAACATCCAACATTACCTATTGTTTATGTATTAGGTGAATTATCTAATGAGATTGATATTTGTCGTTATGAAAAAGGTGTTTTAACGCATATAGAAACGGTGTCTTTATTACCAGAAGAATATACAGATTGGAGTGGAGGGGCAGCGATTCGGGTGACGAGCGATGGACAGTTTGTGTATGCGTCTAACCGAGGACACGATAGTATTGTTGTATATAAAGTTAATAATAGTGGCGTTTTAGAACCAATTCAATGGATAAAAACAGAGGGAAAAACACCACGAGATTTTCATTTTAATCAAACAGAAGATTTTATTATTATCGGTCATCAAGATGACGATGTGTTATCATTGTTTAGCCGAGATACTAAAACGGGTGTATTGACATTACAAGATAAAGAAGCGATTGCTCCGGAGTGCGTCTGTGTGACACCGTTATGATGATGTAGAAACCACCAAAAGATGAGCGTTCATCTTTTGGTGGTTATGTTATATTTTGTAACATGATAAGGGAGTTTTTTCTTGAAAGTATGTAAAACTTTTTATATGATAGCATAATAATGTAGCATTACTTTACATAAGAGTGCTATAATGTGACTAGGTCCTAACACTTGTATAAGTGTTCTTCATGTGAAGGAGAGTTTTATGAAGGGTAAAGAAATACGACGTTCAATGCCGGTTTTTCCGATTGGGACAATGATGACACTGACGGACTTAACAGCTAGACAAATTCGATATTATGAAGAACAAGGGTTGATTATACCAAAACGTTCTCAAACAAATCGACGTTTGTATTCTTTAAATGATGTTGATAAATTGTTAGAAATTAAAGATTATTTAGCAGAAGGTCTAACAATTGTTGCGATTAAAAAGAAATATACAAAAGTTGAAAAAGAAAAAGAGCAACCTGCTCAAAAGTTTTTAACAGATGAAGATGTTAGACGTATCTTTTATCAAGAAATGATGAATCAACAAGAGTGGCGACATGATCGTTAATTTAAATAAAGGACGAGAGAAAAATGAAAAAACAAATCACGCGAGATACAGTATTAAAAGATGTTAAAGAAAAAGATGTTCGATATTTAAGATTAATGTTTACGGATATATTAGGAACAATCAAAAATGTTGAAGTACCTATTAGTCAGTTAGAAAAAGTATTAGCAAATAAAATGATGTTTGACGGCTCATCTATTGAGGGCTTTGTGCGTATTGAAGAAAGTGATATGTATTTGTATCCAGATCTATCAACATGGCTAGTTTTTCCGTGGGATAATGGGCAAGGAAAAATTGCACGTTTGATTTGTGATATTTATAATCCAGACGGTACTCCTTTTGAAGGAGATCCGAGAGCGAATTTAAAGCGTGTCTTATCTGAAATGAGAGAGTTAGGATTTACGGATTTTAATTTAGGGCCAGAACCAGAATTTTTCTTATTTAAGTTAGATGAATACGGCAATCCAACGATGAAATTAAACGATGAAGGTGGCTATTTTGATTTAGCACCAACGGATTTAGGGGAAAATTGTCGTCGTGATATTGTGTTACAATTAGAAGAGTTAGGATTTGATATTGAAGCAAGTCATCATGAAGCTGCGCCAGGACAACATGAGATAGATTGGAAGTATGCTGATGCTCTTGATGCGTGTGATAATATTCAAACATTTAAATTGATTGTAAAAACGGTGGCACGTCAGCATGGCTTACATGCAACGTTTATGGCAAAACCTGTTTATGGGATCAATGGTTCGGGGATGCACTGTAATATGTCTTTATTTGATGAAAACGGAAATGTGTTTTACGATAAAGATGCCCCAGACGGATTGAGCGATACAGCAATGCATTTTATTGCAGGGTTATTGGAGCATGCTCGAGGTTTTACAGCTATTTGTAATCCAACAGTTAATTCATACAAACGTCTTGTGCCAGGGTATGAGGCACCTGTTTACGTAGCTTGGAGTGGGCAAAATCGTTCGCCGTTAATTCGTATTCCAGCCTCAAGAGAAAATTCGACACGTGTAGAGTTGAGAAGTGTTGATCCAATGGCAAATCCATACTTAGTATTGTCTGTGTTGATTAAGTCTGGATTGGACGGTATTGTGAATAAAAAAATGCCACCAGCAGCAGTTAATCGTAATATTTATCAAATGTCTGCTAAAGATAGACTTGATAATGGTATTTTAGATTTACCGGGTAATTTATTAGAGGCTATTGATGAATTTGAAAAAGATGAAGTTGTTAAAAATGCTTTAGGTAAACATATTCAACAGAATTTTATAGCAGAAAAAACATTGGAGTTTCAATCTTATCGTACACAAGTGACGAAGTGGGAACTAGAACGTTATTTAACGCTATTCTAAAATACTATCTAATAAAAACTGTCTATTGTGTGGCAATCACAAATAAGGTTGGTTTCTAGTTAGAAAAGCTGTTTATACAAAAGGTATCTTTATATAAAATGAAGTGAGAAGAGATAGTAAATGATAGAACCATTTGCTATCTTTTTTGTGATATAATGGTGTTATTAAAAGAAAAGGAGATAGACAATGGCAGAAGCGTTAGAATTAGTCATTATTACAGGAATGAGTGGTGCTGGTAAGACAGTGGCAATGCAAAGTTTTGAAGATTTGGGATATTTTTGTGTCGATAATATGCCACCGAGTTTGTTGACGAAATTTTGGGATATTGTAAAAGAGAGTGGCAAAATCACACGTATTGCGCTTGTGATAGATTTAAGAAGTCGTGCCTTTTTCGATGAAATTATGGACTCCATTATTGATTTTGACAATACAGCGCTTGTGAGAACACGTATTCTCTTTTTAGATTGTCAAGATGAAGCGTTAGTATCTCGTTATAAAGAAACAAGGCGTACACATCCGCTTGTTGGGAATACGGGATTAATAACCGACGGCATCAGCCGTGAGCGTCAGTTGCTTGTTGATTTAAAAACACGTGCACAAATTGTGATTGATACAACGAATATTTCTCCTAGACAATTAAGAGAAAATATTATGACGCAATTTAAGTCGGATGATCGTGCGGTGTTTCATATTGAAGTGATGTCATTCGGATTTAAATATGGTGTGCCGATTGATGCCGATATTGTTATGGATGTGCGTTTTTTACCAAACCCACATTATGTTCCTGAGCTAAGGTCATTGACGGGATTGGATGAAGAAGTGTATGATTATGTGATGAAACAGCCTGAAACGAGTGAATTTTATAAGCGTTTTGAAGGGCTGATTGATTATATTGTGCCAGGGTACAAAAAAGAAGGAAAAACATCTGTGGTTATTGCTATTGGTTGTACTGGAGGGCAACATCGTTCTGTTGCATTAACGGAACGTTTGGGCAATAGTTTAATGGTAAGTGGTTATCCGGTCAATATTACACATCGAGATAAAGATAAACGAAAAGAAACGGTGAATCGCTCATGAGAAAAAAGAAAGTAACCATTATTGGTGGTGGAACAGGGCTGCCGGTTTTATTAAAAGAATTGAAACAGTATCCAATCGATATTACGGCGATTGTGACAGTAGCTGATGACGGAGGAAGCAGTGGCATTATTCGAGATTATGTCAATATTATTCCGCCAGGAGATATTCGTAATTGTTTAGTGGCTTTATCGACATTGGACGATGTTTATTTAGATATTTTTCAATATCGTTTTAATTCCGAAGATAAATTTTTTGCAGGGCATGCTATTGGCAATTTGATTATTGCGGCATTAAGTGAAATGCGTGATAATATTTTTGATGCTATTCAAGAATTGTCACGTATGATGAAAATTCAAGGGCAAGTCTATGCGGCAGCTAAAGAGCCTCTTGTTTTACATGCCACGTTTATGGATGGAACAGTCGTTAGTGGTGAGTCTGCTATTGCTAAGGAGAGAAAACGTATTAAGCATGTTCATGTGACGACGAAAGACGGTTCTATTGAAGATGCGCATGCCTCAAGTGATGTGGTTAGAGCAATTGAAGAAGCAGATATGTTAGTGTTAGGTCCGGGAAGTTTGTTTACAAGCATTTTACCTAATCTAATGATTCCGAATGTATCTGAAGCGATTTTAAAAACACAAGCGCAAATTGTCTATATTTGCAATATTATGACGCAATTAGGAGAAACAGAATCCTTTACAGATGCCGATCATGTACGTGTGTTGCATCGCCATTTAAAGCAGATGTTCATTGATACGGTTCTTGTTAATACAGAAACTGTACCAGATGATTATTTAAATCAACAAAAAGGCGAAGAGTATTTATTACAAGTGAAGCACCATTTTGACGGTCTACGAGGAGAAGGATGTCGTGTGATTTCGACAAATTTCTTAGAAATGAAAGAAAATGGTGCGTTCCACGACGGTAAAAAAGTAGTTGAAGAGTTGATGACACTATTAAACAGTGTATTTGAAAAATAAAAAATAGTGATAAGAAAGGTGGTGATAACATGTCTTATGCGGCTCAAGTGAAAAAAGAATTAACGTCTTTAGAAGTTCATAAGGAACATGCCAAAGCGGAACTTGCAGCGCTTATCCAAATGAATGGGGCAGTCAGTTTGTATCAGCAAAAGTTTATTTTAAATGTGCAAACAGAAAATGCAGCTATTGCTAGACGTATGTATACGTTATTGAAAGATCATTATGATGTTGAAAGTGAATTACTTGTTCGTCGTAAAATGAAGTTAAAGAAAAATAATATTTATATTGTACGTTTAAAAACAGGCACAAAAGAAATTTTAACAGATTTAGGTATTATGGACGGTTTGTTTTTCCAAACAAGAGTACCTAAAAATATTAAAAATAATGAGCAAAAAGTAAAGTCATATTTACGAGGGGCGTTTTTAGCAGGAGGTTCTGTTAATAATCCTGAAAAGAGTAGTTATCACCTTGAAATTTATTCAAACTATGAAGACCATAGTCAAGATATTTGTGATATGATAAATCGCTTTTATATGAATGGTCGTATTATTGAACGACGCAATGGGTATATTGCCTATATTAAAGAGGCTGAGAAAATTGCAGATTTTCTTGTGCTTATCGGTGCATTAAATAGTATGATGAAATTTGAGGATATTCGTATTATTCGAGATATGAGAAATTCGGTTAATCGGATTGTGAATTGTGAAAATGCCAATTTAAGTAAAGTTATCAATGCCTCAAGTAAACAAATTGAAGCGATCAATTACATTGCAGAAAAAGTAGGTCTGGACGAATTGCCACCAAAATTAAAAGAAGTGGCAGAGCTAAGACTTTCTTATCCAGAATCTAGTTTAATGGAAATCGGAGAGATGATTGTTGGAGAAACGGTTTCTAAGTCAGGAATAAATCATCGTTTACGAAAAATTGTTGCATTTGCAGATAAACTAAAAAAAGAAGGTGTTTAAATGGCATTGCAAGATAAAGATTTTATTGAAAAACAAATTGAGCAGCTAACAAATGGATTGAGTAAATTTATTGATGTTGAAGCATTATTTGATAAAGAAAAAGAGAAAAAACAAGAAGAAACAAAAGAAGATGATGAGTAGCAATCATCTTCTTTTGTTATTTTGAGATAAAAATACTTTTGAAAAAAGGTTGAGAATGATATAGTTAGTTTGATAAAAATGTAAAAGAGGTATAATATGTTAACACTTGCGTATATTGGGAATGGGAAAAGTACAAATCGTTATCATCTGCCATTTGTCAGAACATTGAAAGATAAATTTAAAGTGAAATATGTGTATGTTCGTCATTTTAAATCAGAGTGGGAAAAACAGCCTTATGTCACTTATACAACAGATTTAGATGTTTTATTAAAAGATACTACCGTAAATCTTATTGTCATTACAACGCCTATGGCATCACATTATGAATATGCTAAGTTGGCATTGGAGCATGGGAAGCATGTTTTAGTTGAAAAACCTTTTGTGAAAACAGCTAGAGAAGCTAAGGAATTATTTCAGCTAGCAAAAGAAAAAGGGTTAATATTGGAATGTTATCAAAATAGACGTTTTGATAGTGATTTTTTAACTGTTCAAAAAGTAATAGATAGTCAAAAATTAGGAGATATTTATGAAATAGATATGCATTTTGATTATTTTAGACCTGAAGTATCACAAGGAACGGAAATATTCAATGTAGAGGATAGTTTTGTGTACACGCATGCTTGTCATACATTGGATCAAGTGATTTCTTGTTTTGGAGTACCTACAAGTACGCATTTTGATGTTCGTCAACTTTTAGGTGAAGGACGTATGAATGATTATTTTGACATTGATTTATATTATCAAAATATGAAAGTATCTGTTAAATCAAGTTATTTTAGAATAAAACCAAGACCGAGTTTTGTTGTTTATGGAATGAAAGGTACATTTATAAAAGACAAAAAAGATAGGCAAGAAGAGCATTTGAAGTATTTTTATATGCCAGAGCATGATGATTTTGGAGTAGATACCTTAGAAGATTATGGTGTTTTAACGTATGTAGACGATTTGGGATGTATCCATGAAGAAAAAATTGTATCTGAGAAAGGTCATTATAAATATTTTTATGAGCATTTACACGATACGATTGTGTTGGGTAAAGAAAAACTAGTCAAAGATGAGGAAACTATATTACAAATAGAATTATTAGAAAAAGGTGTAGAGAATTTATGGTAGATAATAAGGAACCCATTTTTTTAAAGCCTGTGTTACAGGAAAAAATATGGGGAGGTAACAAATTAGAAACAGAATTTGGTATGCTCTTACCTAGTCAAAAAATAGGAGAATCATGGAGCATTAGTGCACATCCGAATGGTGTATCAACAATTATATCTCCAAAAATGTTTGAAGGTATGGGATTGGATACATTTTATCAAACATATCCAGATTATTTTGGTGGTAAGGTAGAGGAGCGTTTCCCTTTGCTTACAAAAATTTTAGATGCTAGTGATGATTTATCTGTTCAAGTACATCCCGATGATATTTATGGGTTAGAACATGAGGGAGAATTAGGGAAAACAGAATGCTGGTATGTGATTTCAGCAGAAGAAGGATCCAAAATCGTTTATGGGCACACAGCTCAAACACAAGAAGAGTTTAAAGAAAAAATTGAGAAACAAGAATGGAAAGATTTATTTCTTGAAATACCTGTTCAAGCTGGTGATTTTTTCGATGTGCCTCATGGTACCATTCATGCAATCGGGAAAGGTATTGTGATATTAGAAACACAACAAAATTCAGATACAACCTATCGTGTATATGACTATGATAGAGTGGATGAACAAGGTCATCAAAGGGACTTACATATTCAACAATCATTAGATGTGACACGATTTCCACATCAGCATCCAGTTTTGAAAGATGCTAGACACGATATAGAAGATGGTTATGTGCATCATTATTTGAGTAATGACTATTTTAGTGTTTGGAAATGGCAAGTAGATGGACAAATGTCTATTTTTTTAGACGAAGGCTATTATTTGGTGACTGTGATAAAAGGAGCAGGAAAAATGAGAATAGATGAGAGAGAGTATAAGCTCTCTTTATCTCATTCGTTTATTTTACCATTTGGGACACAAGAAATTAGGTTGACTGGAGATTTAGAACTAATTGCATCCAAACCAAATAGGCAAGTAGATTAAAACTACTTGCTTTTTTAATTATAAACACATAGATATATTTAAAAAATGGTGGATTTATACCAAAAGGGATTTTTTACTAGATAAAGATTTTTTGAAAATAAAATGGCTCTTCGTCAAATTGTGTTGGTGGAGAGAAATAGTGAGTATGTTGGTAGTGAATGGCATTAACCATTCACTACCTTTTTCACATTCTTTTTCTGCCACTGAGAATGGTGTTGTATGATTAAAATACGCAATCTAAAATAAGAAAAACGTCTGTAGCCATAGGCAATCCGTTTGATGACTTTAATATGATTGTTGATAGCTTCTGTGATACCGTTTGAATAAGGTGTGGTAAAAGCTTGATAAATACCATTCTGATAGGTTTTAAAAATATCAAATTTCTTTCTAAACCACTCTGGTAATGACGGGTCAATATGATGAATAACCTCCATAAATAAATCAAAATCTCGCTGTCTATAAGCATATCTCAGCTCTTGTACAAACTCATATGCTTGTTTTAAAACAGGACTATAGTCTAATAATCTATCAAGGATTTGTGCGTGTGTCAGATATGTTTTAAAGGATTGGTGATAATGATAGTCTGTATCATTTACATCAAAGGCATCTTTTAATAATAATTTCCAGTATTTCTTTAAGTGTTTATAAGCCTTTTCTTCTTTTTTAAAGGTGTTCATTTCTTTTATACGTAGTGTATTTAAAT